>NZ_JANLOF010000042.1:0-22125 GCF_025466135.1 Pseudomonas sp. 14P_5.3_Bac1
TTTTGTTTATGTAGAAGTCCATGAATTTCACCGGCACGTTGCAAGCGCAACGCGCTGGTACACAGAATTTCTTGACGACCATAGAGCATTGGAACCACCTGATCCCATCCCGAACTCAGCAGTGAAACGATGCATCGCCGATGGTAGTGTGGGGTTTCCTCATGTGAGAGTAGGTCATCGTCAAGATTAAATTCCGAAACCCCTGTCTGCTAACGCAGACAGGGGTTTTGTCGTTTTGGAGGACTGCCGCCGACTGAGAGAAGGCAGGTAAGTCCTCCCGGGTCGACCACATCAGATCACCCTGAACCCGGCCCACAAAAAAGCCAGTGCCTGAAAGCGGACACTGGCTTGTCAGAAACGCTAACAGATCAGAATTGATAGCTTACCGTCGCACTGACGTTACGCTCTTCGCCCAAATAGCAGAAGTTCAGGCTGGCACAGGACGCTACATAGGTCTCATTGGTCAGGTTGTTCGCGTTCAACCGTACATCTACGCCTTTGAACCCAACCCTGCCCAAGTCATACCCTAAGGATGCGTCAAACAAGGTGTAGGGCGGTACCTTCATTGTGTTCTCCGCGTCTGCCCAGCTGTAGCCGACGTACCGAACCCCGCCGCCAAGTCGCAAGCCGTCAAAGGCGCCGCTATCAAACATGTAGTCCGCCCACACCGATGCCATATGGCGAGGTGCCTGCGTGGGGGCGTTGCCTTTGTTCTCGATCAAGTTGTCGGCTGAGCTCAATGTACTGACCATCGATTTTGAGTATTTAATGTCAGTAAAGGTATAGCTGCCCAAAATTTTCAGGTTATCGGTCAGTTGCATATGTGCTTCCAACTCCAGGCCCTGCGAGCGAACCGCACCTACTGCGCGATAGAAGTTTTCTTGTGGAAGCTTCGTCGCCAGGTTTTCTTGGTCGATGCGAAACCAGGAAGCTGTAAACAAGTCATCCGTCCCCGGCGGCTGATACTTCAAGCCCGCTTCCCACTGTGTTCCATTGGTGGGTGCCAGCGGGTTACCGGCGCTGTCTGAATAGGAGTTCGGGTTGAACGACTCTGAATAGCTGACATAGGGTGCCAAGCCGTTATCAAACAAATACAGCGCGCCGGCTCGCCCAGTCAGCTTGGTACGCTTGTCAGAAATCTCTGTGCCCAGCGGTCGACCCGCTTCAGCAATACGGTTCTCGTCAGAGGTCTCTACCCAGTCCTGACGCAGCCCTAGAGAGAACCGCCATTTATCCATCTCGATCAGGTCTTGTAGATAAACGCCAGTTTGCTCAAGGCGACGCAGATAGCTGGTCAGGCTGGCATTGCTGATAGCAGTGTTGCCATAGACCGGGTTGAATGCGTTGATTGGCTGCAGTGACCCGCTCGTCCAGTCCACTACCGTTTTACGTCGCTGATAATCAGCTCCCATCAGCACCGTGTGCTGGGTGGCCCCGGTAAAAAATTCTGCCTGCAGCATGTTGTCGATGATGAACGCATGCAGCTTCTCATCACCTCCCGAGTAATAGCGATTCAACTCGTTACTGGTCGGTGTGGTCCAGCCATAGGCGTACACCTGATCCAATTGCACCTTGGAGTCGAGATAGCGGAGGTTCTGGCGCGCAGTAAACACGTCGTTGAACCGATGCTCGAACTGATAGCCGAACGACTGCTGATCACGTTTGTAGCCATCAACTCCAGGTTCACCTTCAAAGAAGTGGCTGGAGATGCGCTGGCCATTACGCTGATGCAATGCGCCGTCTGCCGGCATACCGCCGTGATAGCCGCCATCAGGATCGTGCTGCAGGTACGCCTGGAGTGTCAGCGAGGTGTCTTCGGTAAAGTCGATGCTGAGTGTCGGCGCCAAGGCAAAGCGCTTTTCTTTGGCGTGGTCGAACTGCGTATCGGCCTTGTCCGCTAAACCGGTAAGCCGATAGGCAATGCGCTTGTCGTCATCCACGGGGCCACTGAAGTCAAAACCCATGCCCTGCTGGCCGTGACTGCCTGCCGTTGCTTGAACCTGATGGTAGGGCTCAAGCAATGGCTTCTTGCTGGTCAGCGCGACCAGGCCGCCGGGCGAGCTGCGTCCATAGAGGACAGAGGAAGGCCCCTTCAGAATGTCCACGCGCTCGAGAAAATACGGATCAACCTGCATGGTGCTATAGGTGCCGCTATCCCCCATGGACTTCAAGCCATCAAGGTAGATGTTGTCCACAGAACCATCGTTAAAACCGCGCATTGCCACGTAGTCATAACGATGGGTCGCGCCATAGGGGTTGGTCAGTACACCAGGCGTGTAACGCATGGCTTGTGCGACGGTCTGTGAGCCTTGGTCGTCCATCTGCTCGCGCGTCACCACAGAGACGGTTTGCGACGTCTCCAGCAGCGCAGCGCTGGTCTTGGTTGCGATTTGGCTATGCGTCGCGTTATAGCCTTCCATGCTGCCTAAGGCATTACCCAGGGCGAAGCCTTTGATATCCGTGGTGGGCAGCGTCACGGTGCTGCTCTGCGTCTGGGTCTCCAGCACAAAGCTGACACCATCTTGCGATACGGCCTGCAAGCCAGAGCCGCTGAGTAGATGATTCAACCCCTGCCCGGCTGAATACTCGCCGTGCAGCCCGGCTGATTGCCGGCCTTGGGTTTGCCCAGGCGTGCTGGAGAGGGTAATGCCTGCCTGACGGGCGAATTGATTGAGCACCTCGCCCAGGGCGCCGGCAGGCAGGTCGTAGCGCTGGTTAACCTGCTCGATGTTTGCTTGCCCAGCCATGCCGGCGATCGGAACCGCGCCCATGCCCAGCGCGGTCGACAGCAATGCCGCACGGATGGATTTAGCCAAAAGGGGGTAGGAGGAGCACGATGAGTTGCCGGGATAACGCGCTGTCATGATCAAGATCCGTGGAGGCCGGTGAGGGCTGATTGAAAGGCTTACTGTCTAAGCCGGTCTCACGGAAAAAAACCGCCAAAAAAACTTTATATAAAACATAAAAAATCAGGCTGAACGTTCCAGGCTTACCCACCAACGCGTGCGATAGCGCACTTCAACAGACAGCGTCTGTGCAACGACCGCCAACAATTTATCCGTGTCCTTCAGGCGGAAAACCCCCGACAACCGCAAGTCGCTGGCTTCTGCCGAACAACCCAGATAACCATGGCGATAGCGCCCTACCTCCGACAGGAATGCAGCCAGGCGCATGTTCCGTGTCACGATCAGCCCATCGACCCAGGCGCCCATGTCCATATCCAGCGGCGGCGCCAGCGTGGCATGCGTGCGATGTACCAGGTAGTTCTCTCCTGCATGGACTTGAGTCGACAGTCCGTCTGCCGAGTGTGGTGAGTGAATGGCCACGTTGCCACTGACCACACTCAAGCGTGTGCAATCGCTGTCTTGGCGCACGGCAAAGCGCCCGTCGATACCTTCGAGCAAGCCATGCCGAGTTTGCACCAGCAGTGGCGCTGAAGAAGGCGCGCCGCACGTCACCAGGATTTCCCCGCGAACCAGCGTGATCAGACGCTGCTGTGCGTTGAAGTCCAGGTCCACGGCGCTGTCGGTGTTGAGTTGCACGCGAGCGCCATCCGGCAATTGCACGCTGCGCCGTTCCCCTGTGGCGGTCGCAAGGTCGGACGTCCAGCGCTGCCAGCCGGTCAGGTCGCGGCTTAACCAGGCTGCCGAGCCCACCAACATGACGCCAGACAACATCTTCAGTGCCTGCCGCCGGCCCACGCCTTGCGAAGCATTTTCCAAGGCCACGCGCGCACCGGGAATCGCGGCCATTTGGCTGCTCAATTCCTGCTGCAGTGCTTGTACCCGCTGCCAGGCCAATTCATGGTCGTCATGCGCTTCGCGCCAGCGCTCACATTGTGCATGCAAGCGCACATTGGCCCGGTTATTACGCAGGCGCAGTGCCCAAGTGATGGCCTGCTTGACCACCTGAGGATCTGGCCCCGGGCGCGCGGCATTATCCATCGGGGTCACGTTTCATAACGCACTACGTAGCAGTGATACAGCGCCTGCGCGATATACCGTTCCACTGTTCGCAACGACACCCCCATCTGCAGCGCGATCTGCTTGTGCGCCAACCCATCACACTGAGCCAGCAGAAACGCCTGACGTACTTTCGGTTTCAATCCGTCCAGAAGACGGGCGATTTCCTCCAGCAGTTCCAGCACCAACATCCGCGCTTCTGCGCTGGGTGCCAACGCTTCAGGCAGATGGGCAATAGACTCAAGGTAGGCGCGCTGGATTTCTTCGCGCCGCCAATGATCAATCACCAGGCCGCTGGCGATGCTTCGCAGAAAGGCGCGAGGAGCTTTGAGTTCAAGGCGTTCGGTTTTTTGCAGCAAGCGCACGAACGTGTCCTGAGCCAGGTCCGCTGCATCCGCCGCATTGCCCAGGCGACTGCGCAGCCACCGGTTGAGCCAGCTGTGATGGGTGCTGTAAAGCGTCTGCACAACAGGTTCACAAGGGATGTACTCGGTAGATGGCATTCACACAGGCCCGACCAGACGTCACAAATGATAATTAGTCTCATTGTCTGGGAGGCTGAAAAATTTTGCAACGCCGGGGCCTGCAGATCTACCGCCGGTCTGTTTCCTACTCAAAATGAGGATGCTTCTCACAAATTTCTAAGATTTATCCTGGCCTGGCCGAAAGCCTGACGAGCCATGCGTGCACCGAAATAGAGCGGTCGCAGAGTCCGCCTATCCCGTTACATGGAATGTTCCACTCGGCACGCTCATCCCCATTTGGCAAAAGAAGTCGATGAAATGAATCTTAAGTTCAGTCATAAAATTCTGCTGGCCGCATCAGGCGTCGTGGTTCTCGCGTTCGCGTTATTCACGCTTTACAACGACTACCTGCAGCGCAGCACCATCAAGCAAAACCTGGACTCGTCTATCCAGCAATCAGGCGAACTCACGGCCAGCAGTGTGCAGAACTGGCTCAGTGGCCGCATTCTGGTACTCGAAAGCCTGACGCAAAACGTTGCCCATCAGGGCAGTCAGGCCGATCTTCCTGGTTTGGTTGATCAGCCGGCGTTCACCTCGAACTTCCAGTTCACCTACGTCGGGCAAACCAACGGGGTGTTCACCCAGCGTCCTGACGCGAAGATGCCTGACGATTACGACCCGCGTCAGCGCCCTTGGTACAAGCAGGCGGTGGCTGCCGATAAACCTATGCTGACTCCGCCTTACATGGCCGCAGTCGGCGGGCAGATCGTAACCATTGCTCTGCCCGTCAAAAAGAACGGTGAGCTGTTGGGTGTGGTCGGCGGCGACCTGAGCCTGCAAACCCTGGTGAAGATCATCAACTCGGTAGACTTCGGCGGGATCGGCCATGCGTTCCTGGTCAGCGCCGATGGCCAGGTCATCGTCAGTCCTGACCAGGACCAAGTGATGAAAAACCTCAAGGACATCTACCCAGGTACCAACCTGCGGATCGAAAAGGTCAGCCAGGACGTGGTTCTCAATGGTCAGGACCGCATTCTTTCGTTCACGCCGATCAGCGGTTTGCCCGGTGCGGATTGGTACATCGGTCTGTCGATCGATAAAGACAAAGCCTACGCACCACTTGGCAAATTCCGTACTTCGGCGTTGATCGCCATGTTGATCGCGGTCGTCGCCATTGCCGTGCTGTTGAGCCTGTTGATCCAAGTACTGCTGCGCCCGCTGACCACCATGGGTGTGGCCATGCAGGACATTGCCCAGGGTGAGGGCGATTTGACTCGCCGCCTGGACGTAACCAGCAAGGACGAGTTTGGCGAGGTAGGCAGCGCCTTCAACCAGTTCGTCGAGCGTATCCACGCCTCTATTTCCGAAGTGTCTTCGGCAACGCGTCAGGTGCATGACCTGTCCCAGCGCGTGATGGCGTCGTCGAACGCCTCGATCATCGGCTCGGACGAGCAAAGCGCACGCACCAACAGTGTGGCCGCGGCGATCAACGAGCTGGGCGCCGCTACCCAGGAAATCGCGCGTAACGCAGCTGATGCTTCGCAGCATGCCAGTGGTGCCAGTGAACAAGCAGACGACGGGCGCAAGGTGGTGGAGAAAACCATCCTGGCAATGTCGGAGCTGTCGCAGAAGATCAGCCTGTCCTGCACTCAGATTGAAACCCTGAACGCCAGCACCGACAACATTGGCCACATCCTTGATGTGATCAAAGGCATCTCCCAGCAAACCAACTTGTTGGCGCTCAATGCCGCAATCGAGGCCGCGCGTGCCGGGGAAGCCGGGCGTGGTTTTGCCGTGGTTGCCGACGAAGTGCGTAACCTCGCTCACCGTACCCAGGAGTCCGCCGAAGAGATCCACAAGATGATCACGTCGCTGCAAGTGGGCTCGCGTGAGGCGGTGACCACCATGAACGCCAGCCAGACCTCCAGCGAGGAGAGCGTTGAAGTGGCCAACCAGGCCGGCGAGCGCCTGGTCAGCGTGACGCAGCGAATCGTCGAGATCGATGGCATGAACCAGTCGGTCGCGGCGGCTACCGAGGAGCAGACCGCTGTGGTTGAGACCCTCAATGTCGACATCAACCAGATCAACCTGTTGAATCAGCAGGGTGTGGCCAACCTCAACGAAACGCTCAAGGACTGCGATGCGCTGTCTCAGCAAGCGAGCCGCCTGAAGCAACTGGTCGACAGCTTCAAAATCTGACCGGGCCCTGCAGGAGCGAGGCGTCTCGCTCCTGCTGATCAGCTGAACATCTGGCGTACATTCTCCAAGGCAGTGTCGGCGAAGGTCTGCACAAACTGTTCAAACGCCGCCTGGGTGGTATCGACCGGCTCACCCATGAGCGTCCAGGTTGCCCGCGAACATCCTGCGCCGAGCGCTTCCACCTGCATGGCAGCCCACAGCCGGGCGACACCCAAGGTGTTGTAGAGTGTGGTCCAGGTCATGTACATGGCGTCGTCGTCGCGGCTGTTGAGCTGCTCTACGACGCAATGGCCATCGTGGAAATATTTCGTGCGCAAGGCGCCTATGCCTGTGCCCGTCATTTCGATGTGCGAGAGAGTCGGAACGAAGGCATCAAAGCCTGCAAAATTGCCCACCACTCGCCACAGATCAGCGGCCTCGCACGCGACTTCAATAGACGCCACCACCGGTGTGCCGTTCGGGTTGCGAATTAATGTATCGGGTTGCAGCAGATTCATAGAAATGTCCTGAACGGTCAGAGAAAGCCGATGGCCTTGAGGTGGTCGCAGCCCCTGCGCAACAGCGCCGGGTCCTTGTACGGGTACTGCTCGCCCATCGCCTCCACACCCTGGCGTGCGTTCTCGTGGCAAATCATCGTGATGTCGCTGATGTCTTCTGCGAGGTTATCCAGGTAGAAGCCCAGCACGCCAAACAGCGCGTTATCAGGGCCTACCGTTCGCAGCTCTGTCTGCCACTGCGCAACGCTCACTCGCTCGAAGCAGTGGCCTGCCTGACTGAATGCATCAAGGTAGTGATCCCAGCTCAAAGGCTGTGGGTTGTGCAGGTTGAATACGTTTCGTCTTGCAACAAAGCGGCCGCAGTGAAACGCAACAAAACGGGCAAAGAAGTCCACCGGCATCAGGTCGAAGTTCACCTGCAGGCGCGGCGCCAGGCCCAATTGCAACGAACCCTTGAGCATCATCATCAGGCGGTTGTTTTGCGGCTTGCAGACGCCGTTGCGGCTATTGAAAGCGATGTTTCCCGGGCGATAGATGTTCACCCATGCGCCTTGCTCGGCTGCACGGCCCAGCAAGCGTTCGGCGACCCACTTGGAGAGGTTGTAGCCATTCTTGAGGTAGAGCGGCAACGTGGTTGCAGCCGGCGCTTCGAGGATGTGTCCCTGGGCGTCGACACTGCTGCAGGCCGACAGGGTCGAGATGAAATTGAAGACTTTCTTGCAGTGGGTTTCACACAGGCGCAGGCACTCACGTATCGGTTCGACGTTGTCCTGGGCCAGTGAGGCGTAATCCATCACATGATTGACCCGCGCCGCGTTGTGCACCAAGACCCCGTGGTTACGGGCGAGGTGCTCATACACATCGCTGGCCAGGCCCAGCCGCGGCAAGCCCATATCGGCGGCATATACCTGCACCCGACTCAAATCCAGATGTTCCAGCCGGTACTCGCGCAATGCCTGGGTGAACCGCGTCATCGCCGACTGCCCCGGCTGTTCACGCACCAGGCATGCCACCTCCTGCACACCGCTGGCCAACAAGGCTTCGACGAGATGCACGCCGACAAAACTGTTGGCGCCCGTGACAATCACCTTGCGCGGATCGCCAGCGCGGTCCTCATGCAGCGTTTCTATATTCAGCGCTTGCGACGCATCCTTTTCCACCTGGCCTGACAGTGCATGCGGCAGTGCGCCGTCTTCCATCAGCACGCAGAGCGTACGAATTGTCGGCGCTTCAAAGAAACTGCTCAGTGAAAGGCTACGGCCAAACGCTTTGCGCAGACGCAGCAGCAGGGTAGACAGCAGAATGGAATGACCGCCCAGGTTGAAGAAACCATCGTCGATGGAAATGTCGCCATCCGGCACCGCCAACAACTCGCTCCACAGCGCCACGAGCCGCATCTGTAGTGGCGTTCGTGCAGCATTGCAGTCGTTGCGCGCGGTGGCGTGTTTCGGTATCGCCAGCAATGCCTGGCGGTCGATCTTGCCGTGGTGAGTGCGCGGCAGAGTGGGTAATTCTGTCCACACCTCGGGCTGCATGTAGGTCGGCAGCCATTGCCGCGCATGGTGCTTGAGGCCCCCCATGGTGGCGCCTGGTTCGGGTTGGGCGGCAAAGCTGAGGATCCTGCGGTCAGGATCAATCAGCACCGCCACTTGGCGAAACAGCCGACTGCTGCGCAGGCACTGCTCAATCTCCTGGGGCTCGACCCGAAAGCCGCGGATCTTCACCTGATCATCCCGCCGGCCGCCCAGTTCGATACCGTCCGCCGTCCATTTCGCCCGGTCGCCACTGCGGTATGCCCTCACTGATCGGCCGCCCGGCAGTGTCAGCTCAACAAACGGGCTGTCGGCCCCTTGCGGCGCGCTCACATACCCGAGGCCCAGGCCAGGGCCGACGATATACAGATCGCCCATCACCTGTTCATCCACCGGGTGCAGGTCGTCGTCGAGGATCAGCACCTGGCTGTTGGCAATGGGGCGGCCAAGATTGCGTGTGCTGTCACCGGGCTGGAACGTTCGGTGGGTGACCAGCACCGTCGTTTCGGTAGGGCCGTAGAAATTGTGCAGGTGGCATTGGCTCGCCAGGCATTCGATTACATGCGGCTCGCAGGCATCGCCGCCCGTCATCAAGTGAGTCAAACCCAAGGGCTGATCCAGCGGCAGAATGCTCAGCAGCGCCGGCGGCAGAAACGCGTGGCTGATGCCCTGTTGGCGAATCAGCTCGACCAGTTGCTGAGGATCGTGCCGTTGGCGCTCGCTCGGGACGATCAACTCGGCGCCGGCTATCAGGGCAGGGAAGATGTCGATCAGCGATGAGTCAAAACTGAGCGGCGAAAACTGCAGCACGCGGCTGTGCTCGTCCAACGACATACAGGCGCCAAACCAGGCGGTGAAATGCGCAAGGTTGCGTTGGCTGAGCAGTGCGCCTTTCGGTTGGCCGGTGGTGCCTGAGGTGAAAAGCGCCACGCAGGGCGCCTCGCTGCTGGGACGATGCTGCATCAGCGGGCGTGTGATGTCGGCACAGGTCGGGTCGACAGTGCTGACATTCAGGGTAACGAAATCGTCGCGCAAAGGGTGCTGACCCTCTACCACCAACACCTTGGCGTTGCTGCTTTGCAGCATGGCGCGCTGGCGTTGCGGCGGATGATCCGGTGCCAGTGGCAGGTACACCGCGCCGCAACCCAGCACCGCCAGAATGCTGGCATACAGATCGACGGATTTTTCCAGGCACACGCCGATCACCGCTGGCGTCTGCGCCTGTTCCAGCAGGGGCCGCAGGCCTTGCTGGATCGACACGGCGCGATCCAGTAATTGACGGTAGGTCAGCACGCTGCCCGCGATGTTCAGTGCCGGTCGTTCAGCAAAGGAATGAAGACTGGCCTGTAACCGTTCGATCATTGGCACCTGGGCAGCCTGTAGCAGTGCCGGCTGCGCGGTACGGTTGAATCGATGCAGGAACGCCAACTCATCCAGCCCTTGCAGGCCTTGCTCAGGCCAGGCATTAGCGACGGTTGTTGCCGAAAAAAACGCCGGGTCTCGCGAGAATTGGCTGACCAGTGAGGCTACCCATTCCACCAGAGCATTCGTCGCTTGTCGGCGCAATCGCTCGCCGTTGCCGCTGGGCTCCTCGGTAATATCGCGTATCGCCAGCACGCGACGGGTCTGGTCATAGCAGCGCAATTGCACCGCAGGAAGCCCGTGTTCAGACACCGGGCCAATGCCCAGTCGCAGGCTGATCCGCTGGGTTCTATCGGCAGGCACGCGCAGCGGTTGGCTGCCATCTTCAATCATGACGTCGAGGGACTCCGTCGCGGTGACGTGTCCGTACTGCTCCAGCGTTTGCCTGATCGCTTCCAGGGCTTTGCTGGTGCCGCTCCATCCCATGTTCAAGCGCCTCATGGCTGCCTCCCCGATTCGGGTAAATAGGCGCTCAGGGCCAGGGCGACGCTCGGGGTGTGCAGCACACCGCTGTGGTGCAGAAAACCCATGATATTGCCGAGCAGCGGGTGCTGGCGGGTGATGGGAAAGTGCAGCGCTGCGACTTCGTCCTCAAGCGCACGGCGAACGTCGGCACCGACGTCCAGGTGTTCGATCAACTGCAGATCGAAAGCTTTCTGCAGATCGTTGGTCAGGTAATGCGTCAAGAACACCGGCAAGGTAGCCGCGATGCTGTCGCGGTCGGCCGGGTTTGCCGACTGCCAGTAGATACGCACCAGGTGGGTCCAGAACTGTGCATGGCGGCCTTCATCAAACAGGTGGTCGGCCATCAAGCCGCGTATGGACGGTTTGACGCTGTCATCTTTGGCAAACGCCGCGACGTCATGGGTGATGGTGTTCTCGGCGATAGCCACGCCAATCAATTCCACGGCATCACGCAGGTGCGGCGGTGCCAGCGCCTGGGCTGCGGGCAAGGCATGGCTCAGTTCGATTTGGCCAGGCAAGTCGAGCGGTTGCAGGCTCGTCATGGCCACGGTCTGTTGCAGGAAATCCAGCGCGACCAGCGCGTGGTAATCCTCATCGACCACGACGGTCATTGCGTCGTAGCGACAGGCGAGGGGGAAGGTCAGCGAGAAGCGATTCTTGGCAATGCTGCGAGCGGTCTTGTCGACGATCTCGGTTTCGAAGATCACCACGTCATTGAGGAATTTGTAGAAGCTTTGCACCAGCACGAAGTCGCGCCACTGCGAGCAATGCTCAAGGAAAGTCGCGCTCAGCACCAGGGGCTGGCGGCTCGCGGGATAGATCAGCCTGTCGTCGTTTTCCAGCATGCGCCGCGGACGTGTACGCAGGGTCGCACGGCGTTCCCAGTCATCGGCGAAGGAGCGATAGTCGGCGGCGTTCATGGCTGCCTCTCTTGCAGCGAGGCGCGCACGTCGTCCCAGAAGCGGAGGCGGCTGTGCACGGCGCCCAGAGCGATTTCATCGGCCTGGCGTTGGCGAGTCGGGTCTGTACCGATCAGGCGCTGAAGTAGCAGCTCTGCGGCGGGCCCATGTCCTTGCGTGTCCAGTTCGATGTGACGGTTCAAGTAGTAGCAGAAGGTCGGCGCCTGGCGGCCCTTGAATACATCGCCGCGCAGAATGCACGCGAACACGGAGGGAATGACACTCTCGCGTCCATGCAGGAAGGCGGACGCTACGCCGTGGGTGGGCGCGTTCAAGGCGATCTGCAACGTGCTTTCGACAAAGCGGGCTACGCCTGGCGGCGCATCGACCTGATGCAAGGCTGCGCTGGCTTCGGTCCCTTGACGCTGCAGCTCAATGAAGCGCCGGACGACGCGGGTGTCAGCGCCTACTTCGGCCATCGCTTGCAGGTACAGGTCGAAGTGGCTGCAATGGCCCTGTGCGGGATGTGCATCTGACTCTTCGCCGAGCACGATTTCGTTGATGAGGCGTGCCGCTTGCGGGTCGAGGGGCGGCAGCCAGGGTAATTGCGTGCAGCTCAGGTCCTGCTGCAAGCGTTTGGTCAGGCTCATGAAGTCCCAAACGGCAAATACATGGTGTTGCATAAAACGCTGTAACTTGGTCAATGAAGTTATTTCTTTAAATAACGGATGGCTGCACAGTTGCAGTTTCTTTTGTTCAAGTAAGTGTTGATGCATGGTTGATGCCTATAAGTTATTGCGACTGCTCTGAAAACAGTGTTGGGATTTATAACCGGGCGTGCAGGCGTGGCGCATAGCCAGACCCCGCGCGCAGTAAGAACGCGACTAGACTGCGCAGCAAAATGAAGTGTTTGTTGTATGAGGCAGCGATAGTAAGCTGATTAAACGTTTGGGCGAGATGGTGAAAGTATTAGATATTTTTTCGAAATACAGTTTGTTGTAAGTAACTTGCTTGAATGGAAGTGGGACGTTTCTTTAAGTTAGCCGGGCATCAATAAATAGGCGATGTATACCGTGGGGCCCTTCCGCACAGAAAGGGGCCTTCATCGTATAAGGATCTACAAAACGCGTGGTCAAACTTACTGCATGTCGAGTGTTGCGGCGGCTTCAAGACCGTTGAGGTAGGTGGAGATGACCTCCATGCCGCGCATCAGGTGGTTGCGCAACGTCAGGATGCTTTCGTCGGTTTTCTTCTGGGCCACCAGGCTCAGCAGTGCACGGTGATCTTCCTGGGACGTCTCGCCCAGCCCCATCGCTTCGAGGTTGAAGCGCAGAAAGCGTTCTTCCTCATTCAAGCCGTGTTCAACCAACTTGAGCAAACGCTGGTTGGGTGCCTTGCTATAAAGCGCCATGTGAAACAGACGATTGAGACGGCCGATCTCGGCGTAATCTTTCTCCTGCTCCAGCGCTTTGATCAAGGCGTCGGCTTCGGCAATGTCGGCGTCGGTAAGCAACGGGATCGACAGGCGCAGCGCTTCGGATTCCAGCAGCATGCGCAGGGCATAGGTTTCAGCTGAATTGTCTTCGATCAACGGCGCAACCACGGCGCCCTTGTGCGTCACCACATGCAGCAAAGACTGGGCTTCCAGCTGGCGCAAAGCTTCGCGCACGGGCATGCGGCTGACACCGAACAGGCTGGCGAGCTCTTGCTGGCGCATCGCGGTACCACAGGGCAGTCGACCGTCGAGAATGGCATTGCGCAGGGTTTCTTCAATAACGGCGCGGGCAAGGTGGGCGGGAATAGGCCCGCTGATTTTGATGCTGCTTAACGGGTTCGGCTTCTGCGTCACGGTTACGCTATCCTCCTTATTGTTGAATGGAGTGTGTTTAATTGGATCCAATGCACACTAAAGATGGCCCACACGCTTGTCAAACAGCCAAAGTTTCCGTTTGTAAGGGCTTACAAGCTGTACTTTGTGCATCCCACAGCGGCGGGTCATGAACTTCGCCCCCGTATGAATGATTGCACTGTGCCATTGTTTTTTGTCGGTTGAGGCTTCACCATCCTTTGAAATTCCGTCTCTCTTCACGGACTGAACGCCTTGGCGGTAAGTTTTATTCCCTCTCGAATCCTTAGCTGGCTATTTTCAGCGATTCTGTTGGCTGGCTTGATGCTCGGCGGGCTGCATGCCGATTGGGATTTCTCTCAGATCAGCCGCAAAGCCACCGCCTTGTACGGGCCGCTGGGTGAGGGCCAGCAGCGGATTGACGCCTGGCAGCGGTTGCTCGCGACCCAAAAGCAGGTCGACGAGCAGGAGCAGCTCAAGGTCGTCAATCTGTTCTTCAACAAGCAAATGACGTACGTGGAAGACATCGACCTGTGGCACGTGGTCGATTATTGGGAGACGCCCATCGAAGCCCTGTGGAAAGGTGCCGGAGATTGTGAAGACTATGCAATCGCCAAGTATTTCAGCCTGCGTCACCTGGGCGTTTCCAGCGACAAATTGCGCATTACCTACGTCAAGGCCTTGCGGCAGAATCGCGCGCACATGGTGCTGACGTATTATTCGACCCCGAACGCCATCCCGCTGGTGCTCGATAGCCTGATGGACGAGATCCTGCCGGCCACCCGCCGTACCGACCTGATTCCCGTGTATTCCTTCAACGCCGAGGGTTTGTACCTGCCCGGCGCCAAGGGCAACACGAAAGTCGGTGATACCAAACGCTTGTCGCGCTGGCAGGATGTGTTGAGAAAAATGCGTGCCGAAGGCTTCCCGGCCGAGCCTGCCAACTAGGAGTAACTGATCGGATGTCTCTGTTCAAACAACTATTGATCGCAATCTGTCTGTTCCTGGTGGTCGCCTTCAGTGGCAGCTTCATGGTCAGCCTGGAAAGCTCGCGCACCCAATACGTCAACCAGCTTCGCTCCCACGCGCAGGATGCGGCGACCGCACTGGCGTTGTCGCTGACGCCCAATATCGACGACCCGGCCATGGTCGAACTGCTGGTCAGCTCGATCTTCGACAGCGGCTATTACGCGAGCATCCGCGTGGTGGACCTGGCCACGGATAAAACCATCGTCGAGCGCAGCGGCATTCCCGACAACAACGGTGTGCCCAACTGGTTCGTGAAATTGATCGGCCTGGAGCCGGCGGGTGGCGATGCGCTGGTCAATCGCGGCTGGGAGCAGGCGGCGCGCGTGGAGGTGGTCAGTCACCCGATGTTCGCCCTGGCCAAACTCTGGCAAAGCGCCCTGGGCAGCCTCGGCTGGCTGTTGCTGTGCGGCGCGGTCAGTGCGGTGCTTGGCGCGTTGTTGCTGCGTCGGCAGTTGAAGCCATTGGACTACATGGTCAAGCAGTCCCACGCCATTGCCCGTCGCGAGTTTCTCAGCTTGCCCGACCTGCCGCGCACGCCGGAACTGCGCCGCGTAGTGCAGGCCATGAACCAGATGGTGGAAAAGCTCAAGGCGCTGTTCCAGGAGCAGGCCGAGCGCAGCGAAAAGCTGCGCATCGAGTCCTATCAAGACAACCTCACCGGCCTCGCCAACCGGCGTTATTTCGAAATGCAGCTCAACGCCCGCGTGAGTAACCCGGAAGAGACCAGCTCCGGCTATCTGCTGCTGCTGCGGGTCAAGGACCTGGCCGGTCTCAACCAGCGCCTCGGGGGCCAGCGTACCGACCAATTGCTGCAAGCGGTCGGCGAACAGCTGCTGCGCGAGTGCGAGCCGTACCCGGAAACCCACAACCTCGTCACCCGTATCCGTGGCGGTGAGTTTGCGGTGCTGGCGCCGGGGCTGGTGCGCGAAGAAGCGCTGCAACTGGCGCAGAACCTTGAGACCACGTTGCTCAGCCTGCAGGCCACTGGCGCCAGTGATGTCACGCCGGTTGCCTATATCGGCCTGGCACCGTTCAACCATGGTGACTCGCCTCAAGCGTTGTTGACCCTGGCTGACCAAGCCCTGGCCCAGGCCGAAGGGCAGGGCGACACCAGCTGGGTGTGCCTGGACCATAGCGCCGCCGCCAGCGTCGGCGACGATCACCATGCGTGGCACACGCTGCTCGACCAGGCCCTGACCCAGCAGCGTTTCCAGCTGTACTTCCAACCGGTCGTCGCCAGCCAGGACCCGCAGCTGGTCTTGCACTACAAAGTGCTGTCGCGCTTGCAGGATGAAGACGGCCACACGATACCTGCCGGGCGTTTCCTGCCGTGGCTTGAGCGCTTCGGCTGGACGGCGCGCCTGGACCGCTTGATGCTCGAGCAGGTACTCAAGCAAATGGCCGGCCACAGCCATAGCCTGGCGCTGAACCTGTCTGCCGCGACCTTGCAGGATGCTCAGGCGCTGAATCGGATTTTTGAGCTGCTGCGCCAGCACAGCAACCTGGGCCCGCGCCTGACCCTGGAAATCGGTGAAGAACAATTGCCGGAGCAGGCGCTGCTGGAGCAGTTGACCCAGCGCCTGCGCGAGCTGGGCTTCTCTCTGAGCCTGCAGCGCTTTGGTGGGCGTTTCAGCATGATCGGCAATCTTGCACGGCTGGGCCTGGCGTACCTGAAAATCGACGGCAGCTACATCCGCGCCATCGATCAGGAAAGCGATAAACGCCTGTTTATCGAGGCGATCCAGCGTGCGGCCCACAGCATTGATTTGCCGTTGATTGCCGAGCGCGTGGAAACCGAAGGGGAGCTGAAGGTGATTCGCGAGATGGGGATATTTGGTGTGCAGGGGCAGCTATTCGGTGAACCGGCGCCCTGGAAATAATCCAAACCTAACGGGGCACTCGCTTGTGTGGGAGTTGGCTTGCCTGCGATAGCATCACTTCGGTCCGCCTGATACACCGAGGTGCCTGCGTCGCAGGCAAGCCAGCTCCCACAAAAGCCTGCCCCGATTTAGCTTCGGTTTGCCTAACTAAATCAGATCAAACCAGTCTCTTCATCATTGATCAGGTGGCTCAACCCGCCCAACGCTTCTCGCGCGTGGGTACGGTCCATCAGCTTGGCCTGCGCTGCCGGCGGCAGGTCCGTCACGCTGATCACGCCCTTGCGCGTCAGCACCTGAATCAAGTCGTCCAGTACCCGAATCATCTCCAGGTCACTTTGCTTGAGCTGCGCCAGGCTGGTTTCCACCACTTCGTTGGCGTACCAGGCCTGGATCTCATGGTGATCGGCCGGCAGGGTCTCAGTTGATTCGGCAAAGGCGGCGGCCTCCACGCGACTCAGTGCACCCTGTGCATCACGTTGCACGTAAAACATAAGAAACCCTCGAAAATGAGCCACACGCGTTCACCAGCATAGGTCAATGGCGTGTTTATGAGCGCGAGTATGCGATGCAACCGCCCGAGAGGGCCAGTAACGCATCAGGCAAATAAATCGGCCGCCCGAGTGGGCGGCCGGTTCATCGCGTCTTAGGCGGTGTGATCGATCTTGATGGTCGGGTCGGCACCACTGATCAGCGAGTTGATGCTGGTGTGAGACCAATCGTTGCCTTCCAGCTTGATCGTCACATCGGCATTGGCCACGCCGCCAGCCGCGTTGAGCTTGCCTTCACTGCTGATTTGCAGGGTCGACACGCCGTCTACCGTGGTGATCTTGAGGTAGTTGTCGATGGTGCTGTCTGTCTCACCCTTCAACAGATCCTTGAGATCGATCCGGTCACCTTCCGAGGCTTTAAAGTCCTTGATCACATCGTTGCCCAGGTCACCCGCTTTCCACACGAAGGTGTCGGCACCCGAACCACCGATCAGGATGTCGTTGCCCTGGCCACCGATCAAGGTGTCGTCACCGGTGCCGCCCAGCAGGATGTCATTGCCTTTGCCGCCGTCCAGGTAGTCATTGCCGCCCTGGCCGAACAGGATGTCATCACCCGCGCCGCCCAACAGTGTGTCGTTGCCGTCTTTGGCGCCGGACACGTCAAAGTCGGCATAGTGCTCGGTCACGTACTGGTGCACGTTCGAGGTGGTCACCGCCGTGACCGCCACGCCGGTCTTCTGTGCAACAAAGGCCTGCAGTGCGTTGTAACCCTCACCGGTAATACCGCTGAAGCTCACCAGGTCGCCGAAGATGATGTCGTTGCCGTCACCACCGCTGATCGTGTCGTTGCCCGGCAGCGTTGCCTCGGTGTGGCCGAGGATGGCGTTGGCCAGGTCCTTCGGATCGATGTTGCTTTGCGGCTTGCCATCGCTGTCGTACGGCCGGAGGTCATTGAGGCTGACGTCGCCGTTGATACCGATGGCTTCTACCGCCGACAAGCCTTTGAGCAGTGCAAAGCCGCTGCTGGAGTTGTTTGTGGTCGCTGTGCTGGTGCTGCTGCCACTGCCGTCGAGGTAGGAGACTTCAAACGTGCCGTCACCCTGGGCGTGCACGGTGCCGATCACGCCATTGTCGTACCAGCCGCCACTGCGGACCTGTACCCATTGGTGCAATTGGCCGCGGCTGTCGATCAACTGCAGGTTAGTGCCGTTGACGTTGATGCTGAACGTGTTACCCAGCACATAGTTGTTGGTGCTGATGTAGTCGTCCAAGCGACCATCGGTGACGCCGCTGTTGTAGAAGTCGGTGACCACCGGGTTGGTCTGCTCGCCGTTCTGGAAGTACGTCGGCTGGCCGTCGGTGATGAAGTAGGTCAGGTTGGTCGCGCCGGTGTTGCCAGTCGCCAGGCCGCTCTGGAAGAAGTTGGCCGTGGTCTTGAACACGTCTTCATAGTTGGTACCGCCGCCCGACACCATCGAGTCCAGCACTGCCTTGAGCAACGTCAGGGCGTTTGGATCGTTGAGGTTGATGGCGACCGACTTGTTCACCTGGGTATCGAAATCCGCCAGGAAGATATTCACAGTCCCCGACGTGTTGGCGCCCAGGCTGTCTTTGAGCGAGTTGAACACCGAGGTCAACGAAGCCTTCGCGGCGTTGACCGACGCGGTGCTCATGCTGCCGGAACTGTCCACCATGAACGCGATGTTGTAGTTCTTGCCCTGCACCACGTTCAGGCCGCCGATATCGGCCACGACGATGTCGTTGCCATCGGTGCCGGTAATCGCGTCACTGCCCGAGGTGCCCGTGATCGAGCTGTACGTGGCCGGGTACACCGTCACCGGCAATTGTGCGGTGGTGATGGCCGAACCGCCGAGGCTTTCGGTGGACGTCGAGGTGACGGTCAGGTTGAACTGGCCGCTGTAGTAGGTCGGCGGCTTGATGGTCAGGGTGCTCAGGTCCCAGCCGGTGACGTTGACGTCGCCCACGGTTTTGGTCGCGGTGAAGGTGTGCCCGGACGCGTCGGTGAGCACGGAGCCTGCCGGTACGCCGCTGATCTTCACGCTCAGGGTTTCCGAGCCGTCGGTATCGGTCAACGCGGTGGTGACCTTGGACAGCTTCACAGTGCCGTTTTCCTGGCCTTCGTTGAGCTTGTAGCCCACGTAGTAACCGTCACCGTTGCTGCCATGCAGGTCGGACACGGTCACGCCGGCGTTGGTCAGGTCAGTGATGCCGGTGTACAGCGCTGCGCCGCTGGTGCTCAGGTCTGTGGCCGCTGCGCCGTTGATCGACAGGTTGACGTCATAGCTGCCCGGGCCGGACTGGTTGGCGTGGTAAATCTCGATGCTGTAGTAGCCGCTGACGGTCGGGGTAATCGAGCCGCTGAACTTGCCACTGTTGGTGCCCCATTGCGCGCTGGCCACGTCTTTGCCGCCGACGTTGATCACCAGGCTGTCATCGCCGGTGCCGCTGAAGGTATAGGACTTGCCGGCTTCCATGTACATCAGGCCGGAGATCTTCGAGCCCGCACCTGCCGCCACGTTGGCGGTGGATTCGACGTTGGTCACAATCGCGCTGCTGTTCGGCGTGCCGGCGTTATCAATGGCGTTTTTCAGGTCGGCCGGGGCCGCGCCGTTACCGTTGGTGCCGATACCGGAGATGCTGTTCCAGCTTTGCTTGAGCAAGCCCACCGAATTGACGTTGTTGTCAGCCACATTCAGGGTCGGTGCGTCGGCGACCGGCGTGATATCGACTTTCACCGTGGCGCTGGTGCCCAGGTCCTTGCCGTCGGTAGGCTGGAACTTGAACTGCGCGTAATCGGCCTGCTTGTTGCCAATGCCGGTGCCGCCATAACCGTCGGTGCCGGACTCGTTGGCGTTGGGCATAAAGCGCAACTGGCCGCCGTCGATCTGCGCCTTGGTGAAGGTCTGGCCGGCGGTCACGTTGGTCCAGGTGGAGCCGTCGGCCGCCAGGTATTGCAGCTTGCCGGCCACCGGCAGGTCGGTGATTTTCACGCCAAGGCTGGCTTGTGGCGAGTCCACATCGGTCACGCCGAAGTTGGCCCAGGTCAGGGCCAGCGGCGTGTCTTCGGTACCGGTTACGGCGCTGCCGGTTGCCACTGGCGCATCGTTGACCGCCACGACATTGACCGTGGCGGTAGCGACGTTGGAGTAATTGCCGCCATCGGTCACGGTCACGGTAATGGTCCGTGGCGTGGTGCTCGGGTCGTGGCTGTTGTTGGTGAACGTGATGTTCTTGATCTGCTGCATGTAGTCAGCCAGCGACGCCGTACCGGTCAGGGTCAGCGTGATCTTGCCGGTGGCAGGGTCTGTGGTCGGGGTCACAGTGATGCCGGTAACGCCTGCGTAGTTCAGCGAATCGCCCTGCTGAGTGTTGGTCAAGACCACGGTGGCGCCGGTCAGTTGGGTGCTGTCCGGATCGGTAATCTTGATGTCGGTGTCAGCAATCGATACGCCCGTGCCGCCTTCGGTGAACGAGGTCTTGTAGTCGGCACCGGTGGCGCCGCTGGAGTTGTTGGCATCCAGGTCGATGACCGGCGGCGCGTCGTTGTCGATGATGTTGGTGCTGACGCTGCCATTGCCGACCACCAGGTTTTCGAAGTTGCCGCCGGTGGTTTTGTCGATGGTGATGACGATCGTTTCTGTCGGCTCGGTGATCTTGTCGTCGATCGTGCCGATGGTGAACGGCACGCTGCTGGCGCCGGCCGGGATCTTCACGGTGTACACCCCAGTGAAGTCCGAGCCGTCGGTGGCGGTGCCGCTGTACTTGAGCGTCACGGTCACATCGGTTTGCGCCGGGTTGCTCAGGGTCAGGGTGTAGTTCGCCGTGCCGCCTTCAGTCACCGACGCGTCGCCGGTAATGCTGATGGTGGTGTTGTTGATCACATCCGTCACCTTGGTGGTCACGGTGCTGCCGTCGACGATCAAATGCTCGTACTTGTCGCCGCCGCTGACCACGCCGGTGATCTTGGCGGTCACGTCGTTGGCGCCGACGTACGCATCGTTAGGCGCAGTGGCGGTCGCGGTGTTGCTGGACTGGCCGTTGCCGATGGTAATGGTCGAGCCGTTATCCAACTTCACCACCAGGTCGGAACCGACGTTGGTTACGGCATTGCCGTTCTTGTCGACCAGGGACGCGGTGTAGGTGATCTGGCCGCCTTCGCTGACCGAGCCGTTGGCTTTGAGCGACACGGTCACGTCATCGATGGTGTCGTTGACGACGGTGGTCGCGCCGCCTGGGGTGATGGTCACGCCCTCGAAATTACCGCCGGTAGTGCCGGTGATCTTCACGGTCTGGGTGCTTTTGTCGATGAACACGTCATCGCTTGGCGCATTGACGGTCACCTGGCCGACCAGGGAATCCTTGGCAATCTTGATCGTGGCGCCGTTATCCAGGGTGACCACCATGTCGCTGCCGGCCTTGTTGCTCAAGGTGGCGGTGTAGGTGATGGTGCCGCCTTCGTTGACCGCACTCGGCGCGGTCAGGGTTACGGTCGTCAGGTCGGTGGTGCCCGGTGTGTCGTATACGGTGGTGCTCACCGGATCCTTGATCGGCACCAGGTTCTCGAACTGCTCACCACCGGTGACGCCCTTGATGGCCGCAGTCACCGTCTGGTTGCCGGCGTACACATCGTTAGGCGCGACAACGGTGGCCGTGCTGGAACTCTGGCCGTCGGCAATGCTGATGGTCTTGCCGTTATCCAGCTCGACCACCACAGTTTTGCCGACGTTATTGACGGCATGACCGTCTTTGTCGACCAGGGTGGCGGTGTAGACGATGTTGCCTTTCTCGCCGACGCTGCCGGTGGCGGTCAGGAGGATTTTCACCGTATCAATGGTGTCGTTGACCACGGTAGTGGCGCCGCCTGGCGTCACGCTGAGGTTTTCGAAATTGCCGCCGGTCGTGCCGGCGATCTTGACGGTCTGGGTGCTCTTGTCGATGAACACGTCATCGCCTGGCGCATTGACGGTCACCTGGCCGACCAGAGAATCCTTGGCAATCTTGATCGTCGAGCCGTTATCCAGGGTGATCACCATGTCGCTGCCAGCCTTGTTGCTCAAGGTGGCGGTGTAGGTGATGGTGCCGCCTTCGTTGACTTCGCTTGGCGCGCTCAGGGTCACGGTGGTGGTGTCGATCGAGTCGGTGATGCTCGTCACGGCAGCGGCCGGATTCGCCGCCAGGTTCTCAAAATTACCGCCGGTTGCCTTGGTGATCGTCGTGCTGACAGTCGACGCGTTGTTGTAAACGTCGTTCGGCGGCGTTTGGAAGACGACCGTGCCTGAAGACTTGCCTGCTTCGATGTTGATCGTCTGGCCGTTGCTCAGCGTCACGGTGACCGCGGTTTGCGCTGGGTTGGTCAGCGTGGCGGTGTAGGTGATGGTGCCGCCTTCAACGACCGATGGATCTGCCGTCAGGGTGACGGTG
>NZ_JANLOF010000019.1:0-22057 GCF_025466135.1 Pseudomonas sp. 14P_5.3_Bac1
CCCCCCCCCCCCCCCCCCCCCCCCCCCCCCCCCCCCCCCCCCCCCCCCCGCTCCCACATTTGGATCTCTGTGCGTTAGATAGATGGGTGTCGTTTGTACTCGGTCAAATGTGGGCTGGCCTGTCTGCGATGGCATCAACCCGGTGTACCTGACGGACCGAGGTGCCTGTATCGCAGGCAAGCCAGCTCCCACAGAAAAGCAATGCAGTGCGGTGCTGGCAGATGCACTCGGTCAACTTGTGGGAGCGGGCTTGCTCGCGAATGCGGTGTGCCAGTGACACATGAGCTGACTGCCCCACCGCATTCGCGGGCAAGCCCGCTCCCACAGTTGGATCTCTGTGCATTAGATAGATGGGTGTCGTGTGTACTCGGTCAAAGGTGGGAGCTGGCTTGCCTGCGATGGCATCCACTGGGTATGGCTGATGTACCGAGGCACCCGCATCGCGGGCAAGCCAACTCCCACAGAAAAGCCACTAGTGCAGCAACGGACAGGCACTCAAAGCCACCAAACGAAAATGACCATCGCAGCAACCCTCACCCGCCATTTCACTTCAGGCTTTTCTCCAGCCAGGCCTTAAGGTCCTGCACCTCGGTCTCACTGACGGTATGCGGCATGCCCGGATACCCGTGAAACTCCGGCGTCAATCCAAGGCCCACCAGTACCTCATTGGCCTGCGTCGCCGAGGCATACGGCAGTGCCTGGTCGAAAGTGCCGTGGCCGATAAAGATCGCCAATTTGCCCAATGATTCGCTGGGCTTGAGTTCAGCCTTGAGCACCGGCAATACACTGCCACTCAAGGCCGCGATGCCGCGCACCAACGCGGGCTTTCGCAAGCCCACCTCGTACGACATGATCGCGCCCTGGCTGAACCCCACCAGAAATACCCGATCACTTTGCGTGTGGTATTTGGCAGTTGCCTTGCCCACAAAGTCTTCGATCAGCGCGGCGCTGCGTTGCAGGTCGGCGGTTTCGCCATTGTAATCGCCGTCACCCGGCGTCTTGGTAAACCAGCGATAACCCTGTGGGTCCACGGGCATCGGCGCACGTGCCGACAGGTAGGTCCAGGTGGACGGCAGCGCGTCCTTGATGCCAAACAGGTCTTCCTCGTTGCTGCCAAAACCGTGCAGGAAAATCACCAACGGCTGATTGCGCGCATCGCTCTGGGTCTGTTCCAGGTAAGACAGGGGCAAATCGGTGTGCAGCGTGGAGTCGGCGTGGGCGGCGCTGGCCATCAGGGTCAGTGCCAGGGCAAACAGTTTGAGCATGGGAAAGTGACCTCAGGGTTTGCGCAACAAGTAAGTGTCCATGATCCAGCCATTTTCCAGACGCGCCGCCTTGCGCACCTGTTGGATTTGCTCAGCCACTTCACTGACCTTGCCGCTGATGAGGATTTCGTCCGGCGTGCCCAGGTAGGCGCCCCAGTAGATGTCCATGTCCTGATCGGCCACGCTGCGGTAGGAATCTCCGGCGTCGAGCATGACCACCAAGGTGTCCGCATCACTCGCCTGCCCCGCTGCCAACCGGCGCCCGGTGGTGATCTCGATGGAGCGACCGATGCGGTTCAGCGGCACCTTGTGCTGGGCGGCCAGGGCTTGCACGCTGGTGATGCCGGGGATCACTTCGAACTCGAATACGCTGCGGCCACTGGCCAGGATCGCCTGCAGGATGCGGATGGTGCTGTCGTACAGCGCAGGGTCGCCCCAGGCCAGGAACGCGCCCACTTCACCGTCAGCCATCTGCTCATTGATCATGCGCTCGAAGGTCTGCTGCTTGTCGCGATTCAGGTCCTGCACGGCGGTGGTGTAGTCGATATCGCCGCGCACGCGCTCGGGGCAGTCGGCCTCGACGAAACGGTAACCAGGCTCGGTGATGTAGGTTTCGCAGATCTCGCGGCGCAGGTCGATCAGCTTGTCTTTGCTCTGGCCCTTGTCCATCAGGAAAAACACGTCGGTGCGGTTCAGCGCTTTGACGGCCTGCATCGTGATGTAGTCAGGGTTGCCGGCGCCAATGCCGATGATCAGGATGCGTTTCATGGGTTGCTCTCATTGCGGGGCGTGGATTTTGCCATGTTCACGCGCTCAGGCGTGAGTTTCCAGACGCAGGCGCCACACCTTGTTAAAGCGCAGTTCGGTGGCGGACAGCGGCTCGACATCAATCAGGTAGAACATCGAGACAGGGAACTGCAACACGTACAGCATCGCGGCGCGAATCACAAACGGGTGGGTGATAGCCACTACATGCCCGGGTTGGGTTTCGAGACTTTTCATCCAATCAGCGACGCGCACGCAAATCTGCTCCACCGACTCACCGCCGTGAGGCGCGCTGGCGCTGTTGGTCATCCAGTCACTCAATGCATGGCTGTCGAGCTGGGCGATGGCCTGGCCTTTCCAGGCGCCGAAATCACCGTCGCGCAACGCGTCTTCGACCTGCGCGTTATCGCCGAACAAGCCGGCGGTTTGCCGGGTTCTGGCCTCGGGCCCACACACCAGTCGCGGGCTTTTCTTGAAACGACCCGCCAGGGACAGGGCCGCGGGTTGCCACTGCATCGCTACCGATTCGTCATCGGGAAACCGCCCCTGTTTTTGCAACGGCGTGGCGGCATGGCATATCAAGGTCAACCGGGTGGCCTGCATCACAATTCACTCTGTTTCGACGCGCAGTCGGCGTAGACTGGCAAAGTTGTTTCAACATGTTACAACGAACATGAAAGAGGAAGCCGGTTCGAATCCGGCGCGGTCGCGCCACTGTATTCGGCCTTTTAGCCGTAAGCCAGACCCTGTTTCAGCCCAATCGCAATCCATTTCGGGACGCGTCATCCCTGGAGGTTTTCATGGCTAACACTGCTGCAACGAATCCTGATGTGCATTTACCCACCCTGCCCTTGGGCGACATTCTGCCGTGGGCGATCTTCGGCGGCCTGTTGTTGCTGCTGGCGCTCTATTTTGTCGGCGCCGAGCAAGGCGCCACCGCGGTGTTCAAAGGCATGTATGTGCATGAGTTTGTGCACGACGGCCGCCACCTGCTGGGTTTCCCCTGCCATTAACCGATAAGCGAGACACGACATGACAGGGCATTTACTCCTGCGCGGGATGCTGGTGGGCTTGCTCGCCGGCGTGCTGGCTTTCGGCTTCGCCAAGACCTTTGGTGAACCGCAGATCGACAAGGCCATCGCCTTTGAAGACCACATGGCACAGATGCACGGCGATGCGCCGGAAGAGGAACTGGTGAGCCGCGAAGTGCAAAGCACCTTCGGCCTGTTCACCGGCGTGGTGGTGTACAGCGTGTCACTGGGCGGCCTCTTCGCCCTGGTGTTCGCTTACGCCCTGGGGCGCATCGGCAAGGTCGGCCCGCGTGGCCTGGCGGCGCTGCTGGCACTGGCGGCATTTGTGGCAATTACCCTGGTGCCAGGGCTCAAGTACCCGGCCAACCCGCCCTCGGTGGGCGACCCCGAAACCATCGCGCAGCGCACCAGGCTGTTCTTCCTGATGCTGCTGGTGTCAGTGGCGGCCGCGGTGATTGCGATCAACGCCGCGCGCAAGCTGATTGCCCGCCGTGGCGTCTGGGCCGGGGCGATCCTGGGTGTGGCGTTGTACATCGTGATTGTGTCGGTGGCCGGCAGCCTGTTCCCGGTGATCAACGAAGTGCCGGAGGCGTTTTCGGCCGTGCTGCTGTGGAAATTCCGCGTAGCGTCGCTGGGTATCCAGGTGGTGCTGTGGACCACCCTCGGCCTGGTGTTTGGCGCGGTGGCCGAGCGCAAGCTCAGCCAGCCAACAGCGCGTTTCAACCCTTGAACTGAACCCCGGGGCGGGCCAGGTACAACACCTCATAGCCCGTTCCGGGATGCGCCGCATCCAGCGCCTTGCTTGACAAGGTGATGCGCACCAGCCGCCACGCCTGCACATCCAGCGCCAGGCATACCGCAAACGTGTCACCGCTGTCAGCCAACTGCTGATTGCGCCGTTTTTCCTCGGCGACGATCCCCGCCCGATCCGCCCCCGGCACCAGCGGCCACTCCTCTCGGTACAGGCTCAACGCGTGCTGCGCGGGCCCACGCTGCACGTCCAGCGGCAACCAGCTTTCGATGTGCGGACGGCCAAAGCTGTCGAGCACCTTTTGAAAACGCTCGCCCAGTAGAAAGTCGGCGGCCTGCAACGGGTCGGCCCACAGGTACACCGACGCATACACATTGCCCGGCGCCTGCCCACGGGTCTGCGCGATAAACGCCTTGAACAGCAGCCCTTGCGTGTCCTCCCACAATGGTCCCAATTGCGCGGCGCGCCGGCGTATCACGTCCATGTCGTAGTCGGCAGGCAGGCGGTGTGAATACTGTTTGGCAAACATGGCAAAGCTCCTGTGCAAGATGTGGACAGAGCTTGCGCACTGGCGATGATTTCAACAAGATATGGCCGAATATAAGTGCGATAAGGATTGGATATGACTGACGCGCTCAAACCCCTCGACATCGACACCGTGCACGCCTTTGTGCTGGTGGCTGATTTCGCCAGCTTCACCCGCGCCGCCGAGGCGCTCGACACGTCCCAGGCCGCCATCAGCCTGAAGCTCAAGCGCCTGGAAGAACGCCTCGGTTATCGCCTGTTGGTACGCACGCCTCGCCATGTGCAGCTGTCGCCCCAGGGCGAGCGCTTCATCGTGGCCGCGCGTGCCCTGCTCAATGCCCATGAGCGGGCGCTGGCTGACCTGGGCGCCCACGCGCCTCGGCGTTTGGTGATTGGTATCAGCGACCATGTGGCCGGGCCGGACTTGCCCACCTGGCTCAGCCGACTCGCGGCCTACGACCCGCTGGTGATTCTCGAGGTGCGCATCGCCTCGTCCCGCGACCTGGTGGCCGCGTTTGATCGCCATGAACTGGACGCGGTGATCGTGCGCAACGAAGGCGATCGCCAGGACGGCGAAGTGCTGGCCGTGGAACGCTTTGGCTGGTTCGCGGCGCCACACTGGCAACACAGCCCCGACGCACCGCTGCGCATGGCGACCATGGCCGCGCCCTGTGGCGTTCGGCACCTGGCGGTGAGAGCATTGGAGGCCGCGCGTATCGACTGGACCGAAGTGTTTGTCGGCGGTGGCGTAATGGCGGTAGGCGCGGCAGTGAGCGCCGGATTGGGGGTCGCCGCCCTCGCCCACCGCGTGGCCCCGGCCGGGGCGGTGGACGTGAGCGAGCAATACGGCCTGCCCGCATTACCCGTCAGTGAAGTGCTGCTGTATAGCCGGATCAGTGATGCGCGCTCGCGCGAAACGTTGCGCGCGTTGAGTGCAACGTTTCGTGGCGTGCTGCAGCGCTGAGTGTCAGGCTTTTCGGGGTAACGCTGTTGGTCAGTTCTCTCAAGGTCAGGTCTTCCTTGTTGATCAATGATGAGACCTGAAACAGCGTAGCCGGGTTTGCGAAAACCGCAGTCGATCAGGCGGCCGGGGCCAACACGGCCCCCGCCGGCGCCACCATCGGGCTGCCACTGGCGACGAAATCTTCCTTGCGCAGCACCACCAGTGCGATCAACGACACCACACCGGTTGCCACGTAGAAATACCAGGGTGAAGTGATGTCGCCCGTCACCTTGATCAGCCAGGTGGAGATCAGCGGCGCGCTGCCGCCAAACACCGCGACCGGCACGTTGTACGCCACGGCAATCCCGGTGGAGCGGATGCGCGTGGGCAGCAGCTCGCTCATCAGCGCATAGGTCGAGGAGGCATACAGCCCGAACAGGATCGCCACCGCCATCAATGGGGCGAAGAACGACGCGGCAGTGGCGGTTGGCGCCGACTTGAACAGCCAGAACATCGCCAGCGTGGCCAGGGTGCCGATCACCATCAGAAACGGCTTACGTCCGTATTTATCGGTGAACGCGCCGCCAAACGGCATCACGAACGCAGCCGAGAAACTCGCGACGAACACATAGAGCAGCGTGGTGCCGCTGTCGAACTTGAGGATCTTGGCCATGTAGGTCGAGGCGAAGGTCAGCACCAGGTAAAAGATCGAGCTGTGCAAGGTGATGATGAAAAACACCAGGGCAATCGCGCGCTTCCACTGCCAGACTTCGCGCAGCGGTGCACGGGAAGTCTGCCCGGCGCGCTGCAAGGCGAGAAACTCCGGGCTGTCTTCCAGCTTGAGGCGGATGTACATGGAGATAAAACCCAACGGTGCGGCGATCAGGAACGGCACGCGCCAGGCCCATTCCTGCATCACCTCGGCGCCCAGGATCCAGGTCATGCCGTTGGCCACGGCGCCGCCCAGCAGCAGGCCGAGCACGGCGGTGACCATCAGCCAGCACGTGGCAAAGCCGCGTCGGCCGGGGCCGGCGTATTCGGAGATAAAGCTGGTCACTGTGCCGATCTCGCCGCCCGCCGAGAAACCCTGCACGCAGCGCACCAGAATCAGCAGCATCGGCGCAGCAATGCCAAGCGTTGCATAAGTGGGCAACAGGCCGAGCATGACGGTGGAGCCGGTCATCATCACCAGCGCCATGATCAGGGTTTTGCGGCGGCCGATCTTGTCCGCCAGCGGACCGAAGAACAGCCCGCCCAGAGGCCGGATGAAAAAGCTCAGGGCAAACGCCGCGAAGCTGGCCAACAGGCTGGTGGTGGGGTCATCGGAGACGAAAAATGCCTGGCCGATGTACACGGCGAGAAAGCCGTAGACGCCGTAGTCGTACCACTCGATCAAGTGACCGGAAGTGGCACCGAGAAACGCACGGCGCCGCTTGCGGACCGTGTCTTGCACTTGATTGCCCATCAAAGGGACTCCTTGTCTGATGTTCTGTCCATGAAAAACGGGTCTAGGGAAGCGCGGCGATACTCGCTGCTTTCAGCCACTGCCGCAAGTCGGTCTTGAGGATTTTGCCGTAACTGTTCTTTGGCAATTCGCCGGGAAACAGGTACTTCCTGGGTTTCTTGAACGAGGCCATGCGCGCCACGAACCAGGCCGTCAGCTCGGCTTCATCGAGCGGTTGCCCGCTGCGCGTCACCACAAACGCCACCACCGATTCGCCCCATTGCGCATCCGGTTCTCCCACGACGCACACCTCGAACACCTCGGGATGTTGCGCCAGCACTTCCTCGACTTCACGCGGGTACACGTTGCTGCCGCCGCTGATGATCACGTCCTTGGAACGGTCCGTCAGGGTCAGGTAACCCGCCGCGTCGAGAAAGCCGACGTCACCGGTCAACAGCCAGCCCTCGACCAGGGTCTGACGCGATGCCTCGGGGTTGCGCCAGTAGCCTTGCATCACCGTGGCACCGCGCACGGCGATTTCGCCGCGCTCGCCCGTCGGCACCGGCTGGTGCTGTGCGTCGAGAATGCGGATTTCAACGCACGATTGCGCATGGCCGACGGAGGCGGCCAGCGTGGCCCAGTCTACGCGTTGGCGGTCGGCGATCAGCGCGCGAGGCAGCACGCTGATGGTCATCGGGCTCTCGCCCTGCCCGTAGATTTGCACCAGCCGCGGGCCGAAGGTGTCGACGGCCTCACACAGATCGGCCAGGTACATCGGGCCGCCACCGTAAACGATGGTTTTGATGCCTTCGCCGCGATAGCCCTGGCGCCGCGCCTGTTCGACCATGCGCTTGACCATGGTCGGCGCCGCAAACAGTGAAACGTTGCCCAGCTCGGCCGCCAGGCCAAACAGCTCGGCGGCGTCGAAACCGTGGGAAGCCGGCACCACATGCCGCGCGCCGCAGCGCACATGAATGAAGTTGTAGAGCCCGGCGCCATGGGACATTGGCGCGGCATACAGCACTGCGTCATCGGCGCTGACCGGATCCACGTCTGTGGGGTAACACAACGACATCGCCATCAGGTTGCCATGGGACAGCATCACGCCCTTGGAGCGCCCGGTGGTGCCGGAGGTGTAAAACAGCCAGGCAAGGTCCTGGTCCTGGCGGGGCTCCGGCTGCGCCAGGGTCGGCCAGCCACGCGTCGGCGGCAGCGTGTGGCCGTCCAGTTCCTTGCAGTACTGAGGCAAGTCGCGCGACGCCGAAAATACCCGGCCGCCGTCGGTAAAGATCAGGCGCGCCTGGGCGTTATCGGAGATCCACGCCGCCTCAGCCGGGTGCAATTTGGCGTTGATCGGAACAGCCACTGCGCCCAGCCACCAGATGGCGTAGAGCACTTCCAGGTAGTCGCAGCTGTTCTTCATCAGCACGGCGACCGCGTCACCGGCGACCACGCCGTGCTGGTCCACCAAGTGCGCGGCGCGCTGGCGAACATGCGCAGCAAAGGTCGCGTAGTCGGCCACTTGCCGCGTGCCTTCGAACAATGCCGGTCGCTGCGGGTCGCGGCGCTGGGTGTCGTGCAACCAGTTGGCAATGTTCATGGGTCAGTACCGGCGCGCATGCAGGACCGAGGCGTAGTTGGCCACTGCCATGCCGCCCATGTTGAACACCAGGCCAAACTCCGGGTTGGGCACCGCCAGGCCAATCGGTTCGCCGGTCAATTGGCGGAACGCCAAGGCGTGCATCGATACGCCGGTGGCACCCACCGGATGCCCCTTGGCCTTGAGCCCACCCGAGAGGTTCACCGGCAGCCGCCCGCCGGCGCGCACCACGCCACTGTCGAGCACGCGATGGCCCTCGCCCTTGGGCGCCAGGCCCATGGCTTCGTAGATCAGCAGTTCGGCGATGGTGAAGCAGTCGTGCACCTCGGCGAAACTCAGGTCGGCCAGGGTGATATTCGCCCCGCGCAGCGCCGAGTGGATGGCCCGTTGCGGGCCTTCAAACGCCAGGATGTCGCGCTGGGCAATGGGCAAGCAGTCGTTGACCTGGGTCATCGCACGAATCTGCACGTCTCGACGAAACGCGCGCGCTCGCTTGGGTGAGGCCAGGATGATCGCGGCGGCGCCGTCGCTGATCAACGAGCAATCGGTCAGGCGCAGTGACTCGGCCACAAACGGGTTGCTCTTGGACACGTTGTTGCAGTGTTCGAAATCCATCACCCGGTGCATTTGCGCAAGCGGGTTGGCCATGGCATTGGTGTGGTTCTTGGTGGCGATGGCGGCCATCGAGCCCAGCGGGCAGTGGTAGCGCTCGGTGTATTGGCGCGCCGCACGGCCGAACAGCTGCGGGAAACTCAAGCCGGCTTCGGTCGGGTCGTTCTGATAACCGGCGCCGGCCAGGGCCTGGGTGACCTCGGCGGTGGACGTGTGGGTCATCTTCTCGGCGCCGACCACCAGCACCAGGTCGGCGCTGCCGGAGAGGATCGCGTTGACCCCGGCCTGAATCGCCGCCGAGCCGGACGCACAGGCGTTTTCACACCGCGTGGCGGGTTTGAAGCGCAGGCCCGGGTCGGCCTGCAACAGCAAGGAGCTGGCAAACCCGTCAGGCACCAACCCCGAGTTGAAGTGCCCCAGGAACAACGCATCGATTTGCGACGCATCAATGGCCGCATCGGCCAGGGCTTCGCGGGTAACCTGCACGATCAGGTCTTCAAGGGTGGTGCCTTCCAGGCGACCAAAACGCGAATGACCGGCGGCAACAATGGAGACGCAATCAGCTGGCATAATCAATTTCTTCTATTTTTGATGCGGACATTTACCTACAATGACGCACCGCTGAGCGCTCGCCAATTCGTGTAACTACTTACATGGATAAGTAGCCCGGTGAGAAAAGCAACGAGGCAGGATGCCCAATGAACGCGTTTACCCAGCAACTTCAAGATATCGAACGCCTGGCGTTCCAGCTCTCCCCCGCCCCGCAACTGGTCACGCGCAACCGCGTGATGGTCGATTGCAATGAGGCCTTCCTGCAGTTGTTCGGCTATTCGCGCGACGAATTGGTCAACCAACTGACCCTGTTGATCTACCCGTCCCAGGCCGATTATCACGCCATCGGCAAGCGTAGCCACGACTGGCTGCTGGAGAGCGAGAACGGCTTCTACTCCGATGAACGCTTCATGCAGCACAAAAGCGGCGAGGTGTTCTGGGCCAAGTCCCACGGCTACACCCTCACGCCCAGAGACCCGTTCAAGCTGATGATCTGGCATTTCGAGCGCCTGGACCGCACGCACCAAGGCACCGGCGACCTGACGCCACGGGAGCGGGAAATCGCCATGCACATCGTCAACGGTCTCAAATCCAAGGAGATCGCCCAGCGCCTGGCGATTTCTCACCGTACGGTGGAAGTGCACAGGGCACGACTGATGAAGAAACTTGAGGTGAAAAACATCGTGGAGCTGGTGTCAAAAATGATTTTCGTCGGCGGGCGCGCCTGGTTATAGCCAACCATTACAAACCCCGGTCCCACGCTAGCTACGCTGAGAGTGCTCAAAAGGAGCTTTCCCACGCAGTTACGTTTAAAGGACTAATGATATGGCGCACTCCGATCGTTCTTCGCCCGCCACCCAACCTCGCAAGACTCCGCCAGCCGTCGAGGGCAGCGGTTCAAACCTGCTCACCCTGGACAATGCCGGCCCCGTGCAAATGGGCTTCTGGGTGCCCAACCGCGTGTGGGCCACCGCCAACTTCCTGGTGCCACTGCGCGACTACATCGACAGCATGAAAAAGGCCGGCACCCTCGCGCCGATGCAACCGCAACTGGTGGAATTCAAAAACTGGGTGACCACCCACAGCGTGTACCGCATGTGGGTCATGTCGCTGATCGAGCAGTCCAATGCGTTCGTGCTGACCCTGGCGCCGCACACTCGCGACCAGATCAAGACCCAGGACGGCGACGTCGTGTGGATCAAGGACTACGACAGTTTCTTCGAGATCCTCAACGAAATTGTCACCACCTCGTCCTCGTTCAACGACACGGCCCAGGTAGGCACGCCCATGAATGCCTTCCTGGCGATTTCCATGGCCACCGAAGCCGGTGTTGCGCTGTTCCATGACGCCACCTTCAATGGGCAATTCAAGAACGTGCTCAACACCTGGAACGCCTACCTCAAAAGCCCGCAGTCACTGGACAAACTCGACATCAACAACCCGGAAAAACCCGGCTCGTGGATCTCCAAGGCCGCCTGGGCAGCCGGTGTATGGGACCAGATGGAATGCGACCCGAAAAAGCCCGGCTACGGCTACGATTCCTGGAACGCGTTTTTCATCCGCAAGTTCGTGCCCGGCGCCCGGCCGTTCCAGGGCGACGCGCAGACGCAGGTCGATATCGGTTGCGAAACCACGCCGTGGGCGTACCAGAACAACATCGCCTTCGAAAGCGACTTCTGGATCAAGGACGTCAACTACTCACTGCTGGACTTGTTCGCCGGCCAACGTGACTGGGCCAAGCACTTTGAAGGTGGGCAGCTGTATCAGGGTTTCCTCTCCGCCACCCACTACCACCGCTGGAACGCGCCGCTGGACGGCACCCTGCTGCGTTCGTGGGTGCAACCTGGCACCTACTTCGCCCAACGCCCGGCGCAGAAAGAAGGCCCAGGCACGTGGGAAGGCACCGAGTCGCAACCCTACTTGGGCCATGTGGCCGCGCGCGCCATTTTCATCTTCGAACACCCCACCTGCGGGTACGTGGCGCTGATCTGCATTGGCATGGTTGAAGTGTCGACCTGCATCATCGAACCGGAGTTTATTGTCGACGAAGGCAGCAAGCCGGTGAAGATCACACGCGGCACTGAAATCGGTCACTTCGAGTTCGGCGGCTCGACTCACATGATGGTGTTCCAGCGTGACCGCGTACGCCTTGAAGAGTGGGCCGTGAATGCCGTGCTGCACCGTCAGTCGCCCAAACCGACGCCCATGGGCAGCGTGATTGCAACGGCGCTCGACACCCAGAAACCCAAGTGATCCCACGCGGTGATCGCGCCTTACGGCGTGTTCCAGACCCTGAACGGCCCGTTGAACCTGGCGCCGATCACCCCGGCCATGTGGGGCAAGCTGTGTGTGCTGCTGGACCTGCCCGAGCTGCCGAACGACCCGCGCTTTGCCAACAATGAAGCGCTTTCAACGCACCGCGATGCGTTGAAAGCGCTGCTGGAGAGCCGGTAACCCCAGCCAGCGCAATGCCCTGAGCGCGCAACTGCTCGACAGCCTGGACGAAAGCCTGGTCGCCCTCGCCGCCCAGCGCGTCGGCATGGTGATCCTCGGCGCCGACGTCGGCCAGAGCGTATGGAGCGCCGCCCACCGGTATTTGAAGGGCGTTGACGGAATTTTCATATTTGGCTGTCTATGATGCGCCCCTTCGTTGGGGAGTAACCGGCTTCTGACCCGCTCAGAAGCGTTCGTATCAACATATTCGGCAACCTGCCGTGGTACGAACACCGTTGAGGTTGGTGAGACCAGCGACACATCCATGCCTAAAGTCGGGCGTGTGGTTGTGTCGTTGACTCATACAGCCCGACTGGAAGCCTCACCGTGAACCCCATTTCCCTGATTTTTCTCGCCCTGGCCATGTCCACGGACGCCTTTGCGGCGGCCATCGGCAAAGGCTCCAGCCTGCACAAACCACGTCTGATCGAAGCACTGCGCGCCGGCCTGATCTTTGGTGTGATCGAAGCCATCACGCCGATGATCGGCTGGGCCATCGGCCATGCAGCCACGCGTTGGGTGGAGGACTGGGATCACTGGATCGCCTTTACCCTGCTGGTCGCACTGGGCTTGCACATGATCTACAACGGGCTCAAGGCGGACGATGAGGAGGCGGAAAAGCCGACCCAGCATTCCTTCATGATCCTGGCCATTACCGCCTTTGCGACCAGCATTGATGCGATGGCCGTCGGCGTGGGCCTGGCCTTTATCGATGTGAATATTCTGGTGGCGTCGGCAGCCATCGGCCTGGCGACCATGACCATGGTAACCATCGGCATGATGCTCGGTCGGGTGCTGGGCACGGTGGTGGGCAAGCGCGCCGAAATGGTCGGCGGCGTGGTGTTGATGCTGGTGGGTGCGACGATTCTCTACGAGCACTTGTCGGCTTAACGGCTCGCACTCAACAAATGTGGGAGCGGGCTTGCCCGCGAAGGCGATGGATCAGTCGATGACTCTGTTGACTGTCAATGCGCTTTCGCGAGCAAGCCCGCTCCCACCGTAGGTCTGCAGCGTTTCAAGCCGCGTGACTTTCCTTCTTCAAGCTCTCCATATCAATCACGAAGCGATACTTCACATCGCCCTTGAGCATCCGCTCGTACGCCTCGTTGATGCCCTGGATGTCGATCATCTCGATGTCCGAGACAATCTTGTGCTTGGCGCAGAAGTCCAGCATGTCCTGGGTTTCCTGGATGCCACCAATCAACGAGCCGGCCAGGCTGCGGCGTTTGAAGATCAGGTTGAACACCGTCGGCGACGGATGCGGGCTGTCGGGTGCGCCGACCAGCGTCATGGTGCCATCGCGCTTGAGCAGATTGAGGAACGCATCGAGGTCGTGCGGCGCGGCAACGGTGTTGAGGATGAAGTCCAGGCTGTTGACGACCTTGGCCATCTCGTCCGGGTTCTTCGACACCACCACTTGGTCGGCCCCCAGGCGCAGGCCGTCTTCGCGCTTGTTCGGCGAGGTGGTGAACAGCGTGACATGCGCGCCCATGGCATGCGCGATCTTCACCGCCATATGCCCTAGCCCGCCGAGGCCGACGACCCCGACTTTTTTGCCGGGCCCCACCTTCCAGTGGTGCAGCGGCGAGTAAGTGGTGATGCCGGCGCACAGCAGCGGCGCCACGGCCGCCAGGTTCGAATCATCGTGGGAGATGCGCAGCACGAACTTCTCCTTGACCACGATATTGTCCGAGTAGCCGCCAAAGGTATTTTCGCCGCCGAACACCGGGCCATTGTAGGTGCCGGTAAAGCCGTTCTCGCAGTATTGCTCCTCGCCCTCGGCGCAGGATGCGCAGTGCTGGCAGCTGTCGACCATACAACCGACACCGGCCAGGTCACCGACCTTGAATTTTTTCACGTTGGCACCGACGGCCGTGACGCGGCCGACGATTTCATGGCCGGGCACCGACGGGTACAAGGTGTTGTGCCATTCGTTACGCGCGGTGTGCAAGTCGGAGTGGCACACGCCGCAATAGAGAATATCGATCTGGACGTCGTCCGACCCCGGCGCGCGGCGCTCGAAGGTAAAAGGCTTGAGTGCATCCTTGGAATCCCGAGCGGCGTAGCTGTAAGTCTTGGCCATTTGGTTCACCTGTTGAACTGACGGTAGAGGTCAGTGGACCAACGCAGACGCGCAAGCGTTCAACCGAGCACATCCGTACAAGCCCCTGGGCCGGTTTAACGCGATAGTGAGACTGAGCTTTTGCCCCCTGACCCCAAGGAGTTTTCCATGAGCACATTCGTTGCCAAAGACGGTACCCAGATCTATTTCAAGGATTGGGGCAGCGGTAAGCCCGTGCTGTTCAGCCACGGCTGGCCACTGGACGCCGACATGTGGGAATACCAGATGGAATACCTGAGCAGCCGTGGCTTTCGCACCATCGCCTTCGACCGCCGGGGCTTTGGCCGCTCGGACCAACCGTGGACCGGTAACGACTACGACACTTTCGCCGACGATATCGCCCAACTGATCGAACACCTGGACCTCAAGGAGGTGACCCTGGTGGGCTTCTCGATGGGCGGCGGCGATGTGGCGCGCTACATCGCGCGCCACGGCAACTCGCGTTTGGCCGGCCTCGTACTGCTGGGCGCCGTCACGCCGATCTTCGGCCAAAAACCGGATTACCCGCAGGGCGTGCCTACCGCGGTGTTTGATGGCATCAAGGCCGGGCTGCTGAAGGATCGCGCGCAATTTATCAGCGACTTCAATGCCTCGTTCTATGGCATCAACAAGGGCCAGAAAGTCTCCCAGGGCGTGCTGACGCAGACCTTGCAGGTCGCGTTGCTGGCGTCGCTTAAATCGACCGTGGATTGTGTCACCGTGTTCTCCGAGACCGACTTCCGCCCGGACATGGCCAAGATCGAGGTGCCCACCCTGGTGATCCACGGTGACGGCGACCAGGTCGTACCGTTCGAAACCACCGGTAAAATCGCGGCCGAGATGATCAAGGGCGCGCAGCTGAAGGTGTACAAGGATGCGCCGCACGGTTTTGCCGCCACCCACACCCAGCAGTTGAACGAAGACTTGTTGGCGTTCCTCAATCGCTGAAGCGAGTGAATCACCCTCTCCTTATTTTGCCGGGCTTGCCCGGCTTTTTTTTCGACAGGTGCTGACCCTGGGTATGATGCGGCTGAACCGGCGACTGCCCGACGCGGTCCCAACTCATACGCTCATCGTTGCAGGTAATCGCACATGTCACTGCCAAAAGAAATGACCCTGATCGAAATCACCGCCCCTGGCGGCCCCGAGGTCCTGCAACCGCGCCGGGCCGACGTGCCTGTGGCAGGGCCCGGTGAAATCCTGATTCGCGTGCACGCGGCCGGCGTCAACCGCCCGGATGCGTTGCAGCGCGCCGGCAAGTACCCGATGAAACCTGGCATGAGCCCCATTCCAGGCTTGGAAGTGGCGGGTGAAGTGGTTGCATTGGGCGAAGGTGTCAGCGAGTACGCGCTGGGTGACAAAGTGTGTGCCCTGACCAACGGCGGTGGGTATGCACAATTTTGCGCGGTGCCAGCCAGCCAGGCCTTGCCGATTCCGGATGGCATGGACTGGATTCAAGCCGCCGCCGTGCCGGAAACCTTCTTCACCGTCTGGGCCAACCTGTTTGGCCTGGGTGATGCTCATACCGGCCAGAGCGTGCTGATCCACGGCGGCACCAGCGGCATCGGTACCACCGCGTTGATGCTGTGCCGCGAATACGGTATCCAGGCGTTCGCCACCGCCGGCAGCGCCGACAAATGTGCGGCGATCGCCAAGCTGGGCGCCGAGCCGATCAACTACCGCGAGCAGGACTTCGTCGAGGTCATCGCGCAGAAGACCGACAACAAGGGCGTGAATGTGATCCTCGACATCATGGGCGCCTCGTACCTGAACAATAACCTCAAGTCCCTGGCCATGGACGGGCACCTGGTGATGCTCGGCTTCCTCGGCGGCGGCAAGGCCAATGACGTCGACCTGCTGACCATCCTCGGCAAGCGCGCCGTGATCACCGGCTCATTGCTGCGCGCACGCACCAAGGACGAAAAGGCTGCCATTGCCGAACAACTGCGCGAATACGTGTGGCCGGTGCTGTCCGCCGGACGCTGCCTGCCGATGATCGACAAGGTGTACGAATACACCGACGCCGCCCAGGCCCATGCGCGGATGGAAGGCGGCGATCACATTGGCAAGATTGTGTTGCGCGTGGAATGACGCTCATCCGCCCCGCTGAAGATCAACGCTGGCAGCTGTAGAGCCCCAGCGAGGCTGCGATGGCGGCGGCACGGTCACCCTGTTGTTGCCTGCCCCACCGCCTTCGCCGCCGCGCCACTGCTCGACGGCCCCGACAACCGATCTGCGCCGGGGCATCGACTAGTTACTCGGCGAACGCCGGGTAATCGGTATAGCCCTGTTCCGAGCCGCCGTACATGCCCTGCGCCCGCAACGGGTTCAGCGGCCAGCCGTTGAACAGTCGCTGCGGCAGGTCCGGGTTGGCAATGAACGGACGGCCGAAGGCAATCAAGTCTGCCAGCCCCGCCTCCACCAGTTTTGCCCCACGCTCAGCGGTATAGCGACCGGCGTAGATGATGCGCCCGCTGAACGTGCTGCGCACCGCCTGACGGAAGGTTTCGGGCAGGTCGGGAGCGTTGTCCCAGTCAGCCTCGGCGATAGACACATAGGCAATGCCCGATGCCTCCAGCACCTTGATCGCTTCAATGTAGGTGTGGTGCGGATCTTCCTCGACCAGGCCGATGTACACGCGGTCCTGATCCGTGCCGCTGAACAGCGGAGAAAAACGCACACCCAGGCGCTGCGGGCCGACCACGGCGGTCACGGCCTCGACGATCTCGCGCAGAAAGCGCAGGCGGTTGTGCAGCGAGCCGCCGTATTCGTCATCACGCTGGTTGGCGTGGGCCGAGATGAACTGGTTGACCAAGTAACCATTGGCGGCGTGGATTTCCACCCCATCAAAACCGGCGTCCAACGCATTGCGCGCCGCCTGCGCGTAGTGCCCTACCAGTTCTTCAATTTCCAGACTGCTCAACGCACGCGGCACGGGCGGCTGCATCAGCTCGCCGACACCAGGCCCGGTTTCGATAAAGGCTTTTGCCTGCTCCGCCGCAATGGCCGACGGCGCGACCGGTGCGGCGCCCTCCGGTTGCAGCGCGTTATGGGACACACGCCCCACATGCCACAGCTGGGCGAAGATCACGCCGCCTTCGGCATGCACGGCGTCGGTGACTTTGCGCCAGCCGTCGATCTGCGCCGGGCTGTAGATACCCGGCGTCCAGGCGTAGCCCTGGCCGCGCGGTTCGATCTGCGTGCCTTCGCTGACCATGAAACCGGCCGTGGCGCGCTGGCGGTAATACTCGGCCATCAGGTCGGTGGCGATATCGCCGGGTTGCGCGCTGCGTTGACGCGTCAGAGGCGGCAAGACAACACGGTTATTGAGCGTGTGATGGCCCAGTTTTACCGGGGTATTTAAATGATGAGTCATGTGAAATTTCCAAATTCAGGGCGAGCAAAAGCATTGGCGGCTCCAAGGAGCCGCCAATCAATAACGCGTGTGGTTAATTCAGGCGGTGAGTGTGAGCAGGGCCTTGGCCACAGCACTGGAGCTGGCAGGGTTCTGCCCGGTCACCAGCAAGCCGTCTTCGAGCACAAAGGACTGCCAATCAGCGCCCTTTTCATAGTGGCCGCCGAGCGCCTTGAAATCATCTTCAATCAGGAACGGCACCACATCGGTCAGGCCAACCGCAGCTTCTTCAGCGTTGGAAAAACCGGTAACACGACGGCCCTTGACCAGCGGCTCGCCATTCACGGCCTTGACATGACGCAAAGCGCCCGGCGCATGGCAGACAAAACCGATCGGCTTGCCGGCACGCTCAAACGCTTCGATCAGTGCGATCGACGTTTGCGATTCGGCCAAGTCCCACAGCGGGCCATGGCCGCCTGGGTAGAACACGGTGTCGAAGTCGTCGGCGTTGACCGTGTCCAGCTTGACGGTGCTGGCCAGGGCCTGTTGGGCCGCCGGGTCGCCAGCAAAGCGACGGGTTTGCTCGGTCTGTGCATCCGGCTGATCGCTGACCGGGTCCAGCGGTGGCTGGCCGCCGGCCGGGGATGCCAGCACCAGTTCGGCACCCGCGTCTTTGAAGGTGTAATAGGGCGCCGCAAATTCTTCGAGCCAGAAGCCGGTTTTACGACCGGTATTGCCAAGCTGGTCGTGAGAGGTCAGTACCATTAATACTTTCATTTTCCAGTGCCTCGATCGATGGTTTCAGTAGGTGTATGCATCAGCAGGTTCAGGGCAACCCAATAACTGTCGGGTCAGCAGCAGCGCCTCGTCAAAAGGCGCGGATGTTCGGGTGATCTTGCTCATGACGCTGGTCCCCAACCACAGCGCGTACAAGCGCCGAGCCAGGCTTTCGGGGTGTTGCTGAACCGCCAGCGAGCCGTCCTGGATGCCGTGCTGCAAGGCCTCGGCCAGCAAGGCGATGGTGCGAGTGGTGCCGCGCTGCAGGGACAAACGCATTGGCTCTGAAAGGTCTGACACCTCGGCACCGAGTTTGACGGCAAGGCATTTGCCCGCGTCGGTGCAGCCGGTCTGGTTGTCGATCCAGGTGTGCCAATAGCGCATCAACCTGGCGGCCCAGGGCAGCCCGGGTTGCTGGAACAGTTGCTCCATGCCTTTGAGGTATTGGTCGAAATAGGTGTCGAGCAAGACCACGCCGAATGCATCTTTGGAATGGAAGTAGTGATAAAACGACCCTTTGGGTACATCGGCGGCTTGAAGTATTTCGTTCAACCCCACGGCAGAAAATCCTTTGCGGCTCACAATCAATTGCGCCGTATCCAGAATGGTCTGCCTCGTACTGTTAGTCGCGTTAGTCATCATTCATCTCGTCCCGATTAGACCAGTCGTCTAGTTCGTTGAGGGGATGTTAGGCGTCGAGAAAAACTTCAACAATGTCATATCCGCAAGGATTTCGGACATGGCACAAAGTCGGTTGCCGTTTGCCTGGCACCCGCCGACAATCCCCTCTCCCACGCCCCTTGGAGAATGACGATGCACAGCGTTGCGCTGATGGTTTACCCGAATTTCCAGTCCCTGAGCCTCAGCCTGGGTTCGGTGTTCGAGTGCGCGAACCTGCTGCGCGGTGAACCGGCTTATGAGTTTCATCTGGTCTCGGAGAGCGGAGGCGCCGTCATGACCTCCCAGGGTTTTTCGGTGAATACCAGCCCGATTCGGCCACAGGGTTATGACACGCTGATCGTCAGCGGCTACCTGGAATTTCGCCTGCCCGAGGCCAACCTGCTGGAAGTGGTCAAAGCCGCCTCTGCGCAGTCGCGGCGCGTGGCCTCGCTGTGCATGGGCATTTTCGTGCTGGCCGAAGCGGGTTTGCTCGAAGGCAAGCGCACCACCACCCACTGGATTCACGCGCCGGCGTTTCGCAAGCGCTACCCGGATATTCAGCTCGAAGAAGACAAACTGTTCGTGGTTGACGGCCAGGTCTGGACCGGCGCCGGCATGAGCGCCGGCGTGGACCTGGCGTTGGCCATGGTGGAAGCCGACCTGGGCAGCGACCTCGCCCGGCGTATCGCCCGCAAGCTGGTGATTGCCCAGCGCCGCGGCAGTGAGCAATCGCAATTGTCGGCGTTACTGGAACTGGACCCCAAGTCCGACCGCGTGCAACTGGCCCTGGCCTATGCCCGCGAAAACCTGACCCACGACCTGTCGGTGGAAGCCCTGGCCGAGGTGGCTCGGCTGAGCCCGCGCCAATTCAGCCGGGTGTTCCGCGAAGAAACCGGGCAGACGCCGGCCAAGGCCATCGAGTCGCTGCGGGTGGAAGCTGCCCGGGCGATGATGGAAACCAGCCGTCACCCGGTCGAAGTGGTGGCCCGCGAAACCGGCTTCGGTGACCGCGAGCGCATGCGCCAGGCATTTCTGCGCGCGTTCGGGCAACCGCCGCAGGCGATGCAGCAAGTGTTGTTCAACGCGGGAGCCTAGCGGCAGTGATAAGGGTTTTGGCTGTTGGGTTGTTTACCCGTACCCAGGCCACGGCGGGTCACCGTGCCCTTCGGATATTCAGGCAAAAAGCGCTGCGAATAGAGTAGATGCCACGGCCTTGGCCTGTGCCATTCAGGGCGAAACCGGCCGACGAGTCCAAGTGCCGCCGTGCCCGGCTAAGTTCAACATCGTGTTTAGTGCAGCGCGGCCCGCGTAATCAAATAACTGACCAACTGCGGATCGTCATCCAGCTCAAGCATCTGCACCGGGCGCGGCAGGTCATCGAGCACCGCGCGCCAGAACGCCTGGGACACTTCATCCTGATCGTAGAACCGCACCAGCCAATTGGTCTCGCCACTGCGCAGCACTTGGGTGGCGATAGCGCGGCCAATGCCTTTGCGGCGGTAGCGCTTGAGGATGAACAGGTCGGCCAGTTCCAGTGCGTCGATGCCCGGCAGCTCGCTGCCTTCGATCAGCAGGAAGCCGGCGATGTAGCCATCCACCAGCAGCAGGTTGGCGCTCCATTGCGGGTCTTGCCAGTAGCGGGTCAGGTGCTCGTCATGGATATAGAAACGGCCATCCGACTCCACATCTTCCTGCTCCCAGTCTGACGACTCATAGGCATAGTACTGGTAAAGATTACGGATCAGCTCAGACGCATCGGGGCCGGTCTGGATCAATTCGACGGTGGTTTCAGGCATTGGGCTCTCGGTGAAAATACGCAAAGCCCCATTGTTCACAAAAGTGATACACACGCCAATACATTGCATAACCTTTCTGTTTGCTGAACCGATTGCGGATTTGCTACTCCGCGTCCAATATCCTGAAACATTTAGAATAAACTTCGCCTACTGCTTCTTCTAAAGCCCCTTTTTTCAAGGACACGTATTGTGACAAACGTCTGTTCCGCCGGCCTGGATGTGGGCTTTGCCTCTCTGGACTACCTGCAGATCTTCATCCTGGGCGTCATCCAGGGCATTACCGAGCTATTGCCGGTGTCGTCCACAGCCCACATGCGAGTGGTGCCCGCCCTGCTCGGCTGGCAAGACCCGGGTTCGGCGTTTTCCGCAGCCATGCAGTTGGCGGCGCTGGCGGCGGTGGTCAGTTACTTCTGGCGTGACGTGCGCCAGGTGACCACCGGCAGCATCAGTGCAGTGCGCCGGGGCGACTACAACGACCGGTGGTTCAAACTGGCCGTGGCGATTGTGTTGGCCACTATCCCGATTGGGATTGCCGGCCTGGCGCTGTCTTCGACCCTGAATACCTGCAACTCTCCGCTACGCGGCCTGATGGTGATCGGGATTGCCTGCGTGGTGATGGCGGTATTGCTGGCAGTGGCCGAAGTGCGCGCGCGCCACACCCGTGAAATGAGCGAAATGCGCCTGCGCGATGCGCTGATTGTCGGTATCGCGCAGATTGGCGCGCTGATTCCTGGGGTGTCGCGCTCCGGTTCGACACTCACCGCCGCGCTGTTCCTGAACTTCAAGCGTGAAGAAGCTGCGCGCTTTTCCTTCCTGCTGGGCCTGCCGGCCATCGCCCTCGCCGGCTTGAAAGAACTGTGGGTGCTGCTGCACGCCGACATGCCCGCCCATGCCTGGTCGCACTTGATCTTCGGGCTGGTGGTCGCCAGCGTCTCGGCGTTCTTCGCCATCTGGGGCCTGATGAAGTTTCTGGAGCGGTTCTCCACCTGGCCGTTCGTGATCTACCGCGCACTGCTGGGGATTTTCCTGATCGTGGCGGTCAGCACCGGCTTTTTAAGTTAAACCGTGCGGAGCCAAGCCCCAGGCTGGCGGTCCGTACAAAAAAAAGCCTCAAAGTAACCAAAGGGCTCTTGCCCCACCACTCGGCACCTCGCTTGGGCTCGGGGTGCCCTCACGCAGGCTTTGGAGCGTGGGCCGCCTAAGATCAAAATCAAAAGCAAAGCACGGCGGCCTAGTAGCCGACTTGAGCGGTAGAAGCAAAACCGAGGCGGCCTGACAGCCGACCTGATTCTGGAAGCTGAACTCAATCAAATGTGGGAGCTGGCTTGCCTGCGATGGCATCAGCTGGGTGTCACTGATACACCGAGGTGTCTGCATCGCAGGCAAG
>NZ_JANLOF010000050.1:0-19208 GCF_025466135.1 Pseudomonas sp. 14P_5.3_Bac1
TAAATCACAAACAGATGGGCAAGCTGACCCACCGCCATCGCAGGCAAGCCAGCTCCCACCTTTGATTTTCATGGATTTACAGATTGCTGTGCTGGCATCAGAAAGGAGCAACCCCAATGAAAACCGACCAACTGCGCACCCTGCAAACCCTGCGGGTGCTGCGTGAACAACGCGCCGCCAACCAACTGGCCGCCCAACAGCAACGCTGCGCGCAGACCCACGACGTGTTGACCGACGCCAAGGAGCAACTGCGCCTGCACCGTGAAGCGATTGCCGAGGAAGCCCGTCAGGTTTATGCAGCCTTGACCGAGGGCCTGTCGGTGGCCAGCTGGCAGGCGGCTCAGGAGCGTTTGCGCGGCCTGTCGGATGACCAGCAGGTGCTCGAGAACGACGTGCACCACGTGTCCACCACCCTGCAAAGCCAGGAGCGCGAGCGTGACCTGTTTCGCCAGGAACGCCTGAGCCGTCAACGCCAGTCCGAAGCCTGGCAAAGCCTGCTGCAAGGGCGTGAAAGTGATGAACGCCGTGTCGGTGAATTGCGCGAAGAAGGCTCCGGCACATGATCACCGCCCTTGCCGGCCCATTGGCACCCTGGCTGACGCAGTACGACCCGGCGCTGTTGGCGCTGCATAACCAGCTGCACCGTCGCCGTCGCGCCTGGCAGGGCCGTTGCGCCGGGCAAGCGTTGCGCGTGAGCTGGGCCGCCCAAGCGCAAGGCCTGGGCAATTCGCGCGATGTGTTTTTGCTGCTGGGTCGCGCCCCGGTGCGCCTGCGTCTGTCGTCGGCCGCGCTGGAGCAAGTACTGGTGCCACTGGCGTTGCAGTTTGATGCGCAGTTGCTGCCATCGTTGCCACGCTCGTTGCTGCTGGAACTGGCGGTGCTCGACCTGATCGAGACCCTGGAACCGGTGCTCGGCCACCCGGTGCAGTTAGTCGAGGCCACTGACGATCAGCGCGCATATGCCGTGCACCTGGCGCTCGAATTGACCTTTGGCAACCAGCCGGCCATGAGCGCGCAACTGGACTTGAGCGAAGGTGCTGCCGTGCTGGTGGCGCAGTTGCTGGCGCAATACGGCCAGATCGAACCCGACCCGCTGCCCGCCCTGCGCCAGACCCTGGCGGTGGTGGCCGGGCGGCAGTGGCTGACCCTGGGCGAATTGCGCAGCCTGCGGCCCGGCGATGTGCTGATGCTGGAGCAGGGCTCGGGCTTGTTGCTCGACCTGGACGGGCGCTTGCAGGCCCGCTGCCAATACCAGGGTGACGAATTGCGGTTGCAGGAAGAACTACAAGCACCCCCTTTGCACATGGAGAACACAATGACTGATGTTGATGCCGCTGCGGCCCTGGATGACTTGCCGCTCAAATTGGTGTGTCAGGTCGGTAGCCTGGAACTGACCCTGGCGCAATTGCGGGAACTGGGTGCGGGCAGCCTGTTGCAGCTCAACACGCCCGGCGTGGACAGCGTTGACCTGATGGTCAACGGGCGTCGCGTCGGCCAGGGCCAACTGGTAAAAATCGGCGACGGCCTGGGCGTGCGCCTGCTGAGTTTTGCTACCCCATGACCGGTTATCAGCCGAACCTGATCGAGATCATCCTGGTCGTTGCGACGATCGGGCTGATCCCGTTAGCAGTGGTCACGCTCACCGGGTTCATGAAGATTTCGGTGGTGCTGTTCCTGATCCGCAACGCCCTTGGGGTACAGCAGACGCCGCCTAACCTGGTGCTGTACGGCATCGCGCTGATTCTGTCGGTGTACGTGACCACGCCGTTGATTGGCGACATGTACCGCCAGGTCGAGGGGCGCGACCTCAATATCGAGCATGTCGAGCAACTCAAAGACCTGGGCGATGCGCTGCGCCCGCCGCTGCAGGCGCATTTGAAGCGTTTTGCGAATGAGTCCGAGCGCGGTTTTTTTGTGCAGGCCACCGAGACCATCTGGTCGCCGGAAGCCCGCGCCGACTTGCGCGACGATGACCTGGTGGTGCTGATTCCGGCGTTTGTCAGCTCAGAGCTGACCCGCGCCTTCGAGATCGGCTTTCTGCTCTACATCCCGTTCCTGGTGGTGGACTTGCTGGTGTCCAACGTGCTGATGGCGATGGGCATGTCGATGGTCTCGCCGAACCTGATTTCGATCCCGCTGAAGATCTTTTTATTCGTGTCACTGAGTGGCTGGTCGCGCTTGATGCACGGTTTGATTCTGAGTTACGGCTGAGGCACGAACCATGGGCCAGGACGTTTTCCTGTCATTGATGAAACAGGCACTGATGACCGTGCTGATGCTCTCCGCGCCGGCGCTGGGCGTGGCGATTATCGTGGGCTTGAGCGTGGGGCTGTTCCAGGCGCTGACGCAGATTCAGGACCAGACCTTGCCGCAGGTGGTGAAGCTGGTGGCGGTGCTGTTGACCATCGTGTTTCTCGGCCCGGTACTCGCAGGCCAAGTCGCGGAGCTGGGCAGCCAGGTGCTGGATAACTTCCCGCTGTGGACGCGCTGACCGCCCATGGATGCCAGCCTTACCGCGCAGTTTCTGGAGGTCGCCTACCCGGTGATCAGCGCCGCCTCGCTTGCCGCCTGCCGCGCCATGGGGGTGGTGGTGATCACCCCGGCGTTCAACCGCCTGGGCCTGACCGGCATGATTCGCGGCTGTGTGGCGGTGGCCATTTCGATCCCGATGTTTTTTCCGGTGTTCGACGCGCTGACCCGAATGCCCGAGCACGGCAGCGTGTTTATCGCCGGGCTGCTGATCAAGGAGTTCCTGATCGGCATCCTCATCGGCCTGTTGTTCGGCATTCCGTTCTGGGCCGCGGAAGTGGCGGGGGAGTTGATTGACCTGCAACGCGGCTCGACCATGGCGCAGTTGGTGGACCCGTTGTCATCCGGTGAATCCAGCGTGATGGCGACCTTGCTCACGGTGATGTTGATCACGCTGTTCTTCATGTCCGGCGGCTTTATCCTGATGGTTGACGGCTATTACCACAGCTACCAGTTATGGCCGGTGACTTCATTCACGCCGGTGTTCGCCAGCTCCGCGTTGCTGGCGGTGCTGTCGATTCTCGACCAGATCATGCGCGTCGGCGTGCTGATGGTTTCGCCCTTGCTGATCTCGTTGCTGATCACCGACCTGATGCTTGCCTACCTGTCGCGGATGGCGCCGAACCTGCATATGTTCGACTTGTCACTGCCAGTGAAAAACCTGTTTTTCTCGATCCTGATGGTGATCTACATCGGCTTTCTGATTCCGTTGATGCTCGACCAATTGGCGGAATTTCGCGGCACTGTCGAGTTGCTCAAAACCCTGGCGGGCATGGAGTAGCCGATGGCCGATACCAGCGAAGAAAAATCCCAGCCGGCCACGGACAAGAAGCTTAAGGACGCACGCCAGAAAGGCCAGGTGGCCAAGAGCCAGGACCTGGTGTCGGGCATGGTTATCCTGTTTTGCACGCTGTGCATCTCGATCCTGGCGCCGCGTGCCAAGGCCCAGGTCACGGCGCTGATCGACCTCACCGCGCAAATCTACATTGAACCGTTCGCCACGGTGTGGCCGCGGGTGCTCGACCATGCCGAGCAACTGGTCATCGGTATTACCTTGCCGGTGATGGCGGTGACCACCGGCGTGGTGATCCTCACCAATATCATCACCATGCGCGGCTTTGTGTTCTCGGTGGACCCGATCAAGCCCGAGTTCAAACGCATCAACCCGGCCGAGGGTTTGAAGAAAATTTTTGCCCTGCGCAACCTGGTGGAGTTCATCAAGGGGCTGATCAAGGTGCATGTGCTGGCGATCGCGTTTTATGTGATCGGCAAGCATGCGTTGCAGGCGCTGATGGAGTCGTCACGCTGTGGCGCGGAGTGCATGGAGTCGACGTTTTTCCTGGTGCTCAAGCCGCTGGTGTTCACCGTGTTGTGCGCGTTCATCCTGGTCGGTGCGGTGGACGTGATCATGCAGCGCTGGCTGTTCGGTCGCGACATGAAAATGACCCGCAGCGAAACCAAGCGCGAACGCAAGGACATCGACGGCGACCCGCTGATCAAGAGCGAGCGGCGGCGCCAGCGCAATGAAATGCAGGCGTTGGCGACCAAGCTGGGGCTGGGCAGGGCGTCGATGATGATCGGCACCACCGATGGCTGGGTGATTGGCGTGCGTTATGTGCGCGGTGAGACGCCAGTGCCGGTGATCGTGTGCCGGGCCTCACCGGAGGAGGCGTTGCTGATGTTGCAGGAGGCTTACGACCTGGGTATTCCGCACGCGCCGGACAAGAACCTGGCGGCTGAGATCGCGCGCAAGACCGTGCCCGGTGATCCGGTGCCGGATGCTTCGTTCCAGGCGGTAGCGGATTGGCTGGTCGCGGCGCGGTTGATTTAATCGTCGCGCGGACTACGCTTGTCTGGCGCTTTGGTACGGAGGGAGTATCTGCTCAGCAGGAGCTGAAGGTGTATCTGTCACGGGCGATGGACGCAGGCGTCAACCAATTGGGTGGCGCTGCACTGTTCCAACTTTCCCAGGAGATTCACCATGACAGATCAACACCGTGCATTGATCCAGGAGTGGGCCGACAGCTGGTCTACCGCCGACAAAGAGCGGTTTCTCGCGATTTTTTCCGAGGCGACCGTCTATGAAGACAAGGCCGCGGGGCAAATCATGCGAGGGCGCCCGGCGCTGGGCGACTTTTTCGACCTGATCAGAAAGGCATTGCCCGATTTCGAGGTTATCCGCGACTTGATCAGCCTCGGCGAGCGCGGCGGGACGATCCAGTGGCATATGACGGGCACCCATGAGGGCGAGCTGTTCGGCTATCAGGCGACTCACCGCAAGATCAATGTCGACGGCACCTGCGTGATCAAGATTGAGGCCAACAAGATTGTCGAATGCACCGATTACTACGACATGAAAACGCTGTACCGCCAGTTGGGTTTCGACACCAACTGAATGCACCCCGCGAATGGGCCCCCATCCGATGGGGGCCTTATCCGACATGCCTCAGGGCTTGTCTACATCGTGATACTCACCGCCATACCCGTCGCCCACGCGCCAGATGATGTCGTGGTTGACGGGGCCTGTCAGATCAAAATCAAAAGCAAAGCACTGGTAGAAACAAAAGCGGATCAAAAGCACAGCAACACATTTCTATCTGAAGCACAGAGATCCAAATGTGGGAGCGGGCTTGCTCGCGAATGCGGTGGTTCAGTCAGCTCATTTGTCACTGGCACACCGCTTTCGCGAGCAAGCCCGCTCCCACAAGTTGACCGAGTTCAGCCGCCAGCACCGCACTGCTTTGCTTTTCTGTGGGAGCTGGCTTGCCTGCGATGTAGACACCTCGGTGTGTCAGGCATAACCAGTAGATGCCATCGCAGGCAAGCCAGCTCCCACATTGAATTGAGTTCAGCTTCCAGAATCAGGTCGGCTGTCAGGCCGCCTCGCTTTCGCTTTTGATCTAACCACTCAGGTCGGCTACTAGGCCGCCGTGCTCTGCTTTTGATCTTGATCTGCTTTTGACTTTGATCTTAGGCGCCCCGTTAAACCACGCTGGCCGAACGCAGGCTTGAATCCGTGGGTAACCCGGCAGGACGCCGGGTTAGCCGCGTTGGGCCATGGATGGCCCGTCACGGCGGCCCACGGATTCAAGACTGCGTGAGGGCACACCGAGCCTAGGCGAGGTGCCGAGTGGTGGGGCAAGAGCCTTTTGGTTACTTTTGGGCTCTTTTCAAAAGTGACCCGCTGTAAGAGCGGAACCCATAGCGGCCGTTACTCAAATAACGGATATCTACTCCATAAAAACCTGCTCCCAAGGCCGCCACGTCAAACAGCACATACATCCAATTCCAACCCCCCCAATGCCCCCCAAACTCCCCCCATCGCACAACCCTCCAGGGGGGGAATCAACACCATGGACCCAACACCCAAAACCAGCCCCGACGAAGTCGTCACCCTGGTCGTCAAACACCTGATCAAACCCGGCCGCGAAGCCGACTACGAAGCCTGGCTCCGGCGCATCGTGCGCATCGCCGGCGAACGCCCTGGCCACCTCGGCGTCGACGTCGTGCGCAGCAAACAAAACCGCCTGGCTCTGTTCACCTGCGTCCTGCGCTACCGCTCCACCGACGACCTCGAACGCTGGCTCGGCTCCCCCGAGCGCCAAGCCCTGATCAACGAAGCCACGCCCATGCTCGCCGACGGCGACAACACCGAAATCGGTGCCGTCAACGAATTCTGGTTCGCCCCCCTGGCCGACAGCGCCGCCAAACCACCGCGCTGGAAACAAACCGTGGTGACCTTGTTTGTCATCCTGCCGCTGACCCTGCTGATCCCGATCATCTGGGCCCCGGTGTTACGCCTGCATCCGTTCCTCTCCAACTACGTGGTCGCCACCTTCCTGGTCACCCTGACCATCGTGCTGCTGGTGGTCTACCTGCTGATGCCGGCCGCCACCCGCCTGTTCGCTCCCTGGCTTGAAGCCTCTGTAAAGGAAACCCTATGAACGCCGATCTGATTCTGTTCAATGGCCAGTTCCACACCGTGGACCGTGAAAACCCGCGCGCCACCGCCGTTGCTATTCACCAGGGCCGCTTCGTCGCGGTCGGCACCGACGCCCAAGCCATGGCGTTACGTGGCAGTGCCACGCAGGTCATCGACCTCAAGGGCCGCACCGTCATCCCCGGCCTCAACGACTCGCACCTGCACCTGATCCGTGGCGGGCTGAACTACAACCTCGAACTGCGCTGGGAAGGCGTGCCGTCCCTGGCCGATGCGCTGCGCATGCTCAAGGATCAGGCGGACCGCACGCCCACACCGCAATGGGTGCGCGTGGTCGGTGGCTGGAACGAATTCCAGTTTGCCGAAAAACGCATGCCGACCCTGGAAGAGCTGAACCAGGCCGCGCCGGACACGCCAGTGTTCGTGCTGCACCTGTACGACCGTGCCTTGCTCAACCGCGCTGCCCTGCGGGTGGCCGGCTACACCAAAGACACGCCGAACCCGCCGGGTGGCGAGATCGTGCGTGACAGCAATGGCAACCCCACCGGCATGCTGGTGGCGCGGCCCAACGCGATGATCCTCTATGCAACCCTGGCCAAGGGGCCGAAATTGCCGCTGGAATATCAGGTCAACTCGACCCGCCAGTTCATGCGTGAACTCAATCGCCTGGGCCTCACAAGTGCGATCGATGCCGGCGGCGGTTTCCAGAACTATCCCGATGACTACGCGGTGATCGAGCAACTGGCCAAGGACGAACAACTGACGGTGCGCATCGCCTACAACCTGTTCACCCAAAAGCCCAAGGAAGAACTCAGCGACTTCAAACACTGGACCGGCAGCGTCACCCTGCACCAGGGCGATGACTACCTGCGCCACAATGGCGCCGGCGAGATGCTGGTGTTTTCGGCGGCGGACTTCGAGGATTTCCTCGAACCGCGCCCCGACCTGCCGCTGAGCATGGAGCAGGAACTGGAACCGGTGGTGCGGCATTTGGTCGAGCAGCGCTGGCCGTTCCGCTTGCATGCCACTTACAACGAATCCATCTCGCGCATGCTCGACGTGTTCGAGAAGGTCAACCGCGACATTCCGTTCAATGGCCTGCCGTGGTTTTTCGACCACGCCGAAACCATCACCCCGCACAACATCGAGCGCGTGCGTGCTCTTGGTGGCGGTATCGCGATCCAGGATCGCATGGCGTTTCAGGGCGAATATTTTGTCGAGCGTTACGGCGCCAAAGCGGCCGAAGCCACGCCGCCGATCAAGCGCATGTTGGCTGAAGGCGTGCCGGTCGGGGCGGGCACCGATGCCACGCGCGTGTCGAGCTATAACCCGTGGACCTCGTTGTACTGGATGGTCAGCGGCCGCACCGTCGGCGGCCTGGAACTGCACGCCGAAGGCCTGCCGCGCCTCACCGCGTTGGAGCTGTTCACCCACGGCAGTGCCTGGTTCTCGTCGGAGCAGGGCAAGAAGGGCCAGATCAAGGTCGGCCAGTTGGCGGACGTTGCCGCGCTGTCGGCAGACTTTTTCAGTGTCGATGAAGAAGCCATCAAGTGGATTGAGTCGGTGCTGACCGTGGTCGGCGGCAAGGTGGTGTACGGCGCCGGCGACTTCGAAGATTTTGCACCGCCACGCGTGCCGGTGCTGCCGGACTGGTCACCGGTGGTCAAGGTGCCGGGGCACTGGCGCCCAAGCTCACCGTTACAAGCCCAGGTCCATCAATGCAGCGGCCCGTGTGGCGTGCATGCCCATGGCCATGAAAAAGCGCGCCTTTCCAGCGTGCCGGTCAGCGACTTCCAGGGTTTCTGGGGCGCGTTTGGCTGCTCGTGCTTTGCCTTCTAAAACTCCCCCTCTCAATCAAAAACAGGAGCTATCCCATGACTTACAAACGCTTGAACAAAGACGACGCCGTGGTGCTGCTGGTGGACCACCAGACCGGCTTGATCTCGCTGGTGCAGGATTTCTCGCCCAATGAATTCAAGAACAACGTGCTGGCGCTGGCGGATGTGGCCAAGTTCTTCAAGCTGCCGACCATCCTCACCACCAGCTTTGAAACCGGCCCCAATGGCCCACTGGTGCCGGAGCTGAAAGAACTGTTCCCGGACGCGCCGTACATCCCGCGTCCTGGCCAGATCAACGCGTGGGACAACGAAGATTTCGTCAAGGCCGTCAAGGCCACCGGCCGCAAGCAATTGATCATCGCCGGTGTGGTGACCGACGTCTGCGTGACGTTCCCGACCCTGGCCGCGCTGGCTGAAGGCTTTGAGGTGTTTGTGGTGACCGACGCGTCCGGGACGTTCAACGAGGCCGTGCAACGTGCATCGTGGGCGCGCATGAGCGCAGCGGGTGCGCACCTGGTGAACTGGTTCGCGGTGGCCTGCGAGCTGCAGATCGACTGGCGCAACGACATGGAAGGCCTGGCCAACCTGCTGTCGCCGCGCATTCCCAACTACCGCAACCTGATGAACAGCTACTCGGCGTTTACTGCCAAGTAACCCGACAGACAGCACACCACTGAACCCTGTGGGAGCCGGCAAGCCCGGCTCCCACATTTGATTTGTGGTGCCATGACTGACCGGTTATAAAACAGCAAAATGTCCACCGAGAAGCGACAATGAACCCCTTCGAAGACATGCGCCTGTTCTGCCAGGTCATGGAGTCTGGCAGTTTCACCGCCGCCGCCGAGCAACTGGGCCTGTCCAAGCAATTTGTCAGCCGCCGCCTGATTCAGCTGGAAGACCGCCTGGGCGTGCGCCTGCTCAACCGTTCCACGCGCCGCCTGGACGTCACGCCGCTGGGCCAGAGTTATTACGAATCCGCCTTGCGCCTGCTCAGTGACGTCGAGCAAGTGGAGCAGGGCATCGCCGGCCAGAACAGCGAGCCGCGCGGCACGCTGCGCCTGAGTGCGCCGCTGTCGTTTGCCATGGCTCACCTGGGCTGCCTGTTGCCGTCATTCTTGCAACGCTACCCGCACGTGTCGGTGGAAGTGGACCTCAGCGATCGGCCTGTTGACCTGATCGGTGAAGGCTACGACCTGGTGTTGCGCATCGGCACCCTTGAAGACTCGACCTTGATCGCGCGGCGTATCGCCAGCGTCGAGCGGGTGTATTGCGCCAGCCCTGAGTACCTGGCCCTGCGCGGCACACCGCTCAAGCCCGACGACCTGACCGACCACGATTGCCTGCCCTACGGCCACGGCCGCCAGGTGCAATGGCGCTTCCAGACCAAGGGCAAGCTGCAGTCGGTGAATGTCAGCGGGCGCATGCGCGTGAACAACGGCGAGTTGTTGCGCGACACGGCGATTGCCGGGTTGGGTGTTACTTACCTGCCGACGTTTATCGTGGCTGAGGCGTTGAAGGACGGGCGTTTGGTCACGCTTCTGGAAGACTTCGCCCCTGAAGCGCTGACCTTGTCAGCCGTTTACCCGCAGCACCGGCAGAGCTCCAGGCCCGTGCAGGCGCTGGTGGAATTCTTGCGTGAACGCCTGGCGGGTGGTTGCTAAATCACTCCAGCACCCGGTGAAGATCAAATGTGGGAGCTGGCTTGCCTGCGATAGCGGTGGTTCAGTTGGCATAGTTTCAACTGATAGATCGCTATCGCAGGCAAGCCAGCTCCCACATTTTGATTGTGGTTCGGCTCAGAGATCGACAAGGTTGGCCAGCGTCGAGCCCTGCACGTAACGCTCAAGATTCGCCAGAAACGTATCGGCAATCTCCTCTTGGCTGTTGGTCGAAATCGCCGAGGTATGCGGTGACAGCCTCACCCGTGGATGGCTGTACAACGGATGCCCATCCGGCAGCGGTTCCGGCTCGGTCACGTCCAGCGACGCCAGCCCGATCTGCCCGTTGTCCAACGCCTCCAACAACGCCTCCTGATCAAGCAAACCACCGCGCGCGATGTTGATCAGGTGCAACCCCGGCTTGGCGCTGCCGAGCACATCGCGGTTGACGATATGCCGCGTGCGCTCGGTCAGCGGCGCCGCCAGTACCAGATGGTCGGCGCGGGCGAACAGGTCGTGGATATCCCGCGCGGCTTCGACGCCGTCCACGTCAAAAGAGGCATGGCTTTGACGCAACGCAACCACGTTGATGCCGAGTGCCAACGCCTTTTGCGCAAGGCTTTTACCAATCGCGCCAAAGCCGAGAATACCCAGGGTCGTGCCCTTGAGCGGACGCAATGGCGTGAAATTCCACTGGGCATCCTTCACCCAGATAGCCGGCAAGTGCTTGGACGCGGCGAAGATCGCCGCCAGGGCGAACTCGGCGAGGTTGTCGGCGGCGCTGCCACGCGAGGTGGTCACCGGTGGGCCGTTGAACAACCACCGCGGGTAGAAGTCGATGCCCGACGAGACTAGATGCACCCACTGCGCGCCGTACGGCCAGCCCGGCGGCGGGGTGTCTGGCGCGGTGTAGCCGCGCACGTTGATCGGGCGCAGCAAGAGGATATTGGCCTGGGGCGGCAAGTCACTCGGCACACCAACAGGCACGCCGATCACCTGGGCTTCAGGATGAATCGAGGCGAGGCGTTCGCGGATTACCGCGTTGTAATCTTCGTCCAGCTGGCTGGCAATAATCACCTGACTCATGAGCGCTCCTTATTCATTTTGGGCCACGTTGGGCGAACACAGCTTTGCCGACGCCTTGCAGCACGGCGTCGTTTTGTGGGGTATGCACGCGGCTGCACAGCACATCGCGGTAATGGCGTTGCAGCGGGCTGTGGCGTGACAGGCCCGGGTTGCCCGAGGCTTCGATGGCCAACTCGACGGCGCGGATCGCGTTGCCGGTCACCAGGTACTTCAACTGCGCGGCATTCGCGGCCGGTGTGTGGCCTTCAGCGGCGGCATCCAGCAGGCTGCGGTTGGCAAACAGCAGCGTGTCGATATGGCCGACGGTTTCCTGAAAACGCGGCAAGGTCGACAGCGCTGCGCCCAGATTGGATGGCTTGCGCTCCTCCAGCCATTGCACCAGCCAGTCCCGTGCGGCCTGGGCCACGGCGTCATACACCGAGGACAGCAACACCGACATCCACAGGAAACCATCGCCATCCAGCTCTGGCTGCGGTGCGCTCCAGGGGCTCACGCTGACGGCGTGGTCCAGCGGCACCAGCACGTTGTCGAGCACCACTTCATGGCTGCAGGTGGCGCGCATGCCCAAGTGATCCCAGGTGTCGATGATGCTCACGCCGGGGCTGTCTTTAGGCACCAGCCAGGCGCCCACCAGCGGGTCGGCGTCATCGCTGCGCGCCCACACGCTGAACCAGCTCAGGCCATGGCTGCCGGTGGAGTAAATCTTGCGCCCACTGATGCGCCAGCCCTCGGCGGTGCGCACGGCGGTGGTCGCCGGCAGGCCGCCACGCGCCGGGGTGCCCAGGTCGGGTTCGACACGCAAGGCATTGATCAGCGCGCCGTTGCGCACCGCGTCTTCGGCGACTTGCACGCGCAAGTGCTGGGGCCAGGTTTTGCTGTCTTGCAAGCGCGTGTGTTGCAGGTACTGCATCACCAGGATCAGCGCGGTGGAGGGCTCGCCCTTGGCAATCGCGCTGATCGCCTTGCGCGCCTGGGGCAAGCTGGCACCGCCGCCGCCCAAGGCCTTGGGCACGGTGAGGGCGACCAGGCCGTGGTCATGCAACAGCGTGAAGTTATCGTGGGGGAAGGCGCCGCTGGCGTCGTACAGGTGCGCAGTGCTCGCCAGCTCGGCGCTGAGGCGTTCGAGCAAGGCTTCGAAGTTGGCGACTTCCACGGAGCGTAAGGACGGTTGGGACGTCATGAGCATGTACTCGGTCAAAAATGTGGTCTTAGATAGCGATACGCACAGGCTGTTGGCCCAACACGCGCTCCACCACCTGCAACGCCGCCGGCGCCCAGGTGGCCACACGTTCGGCATGCAGCTCAGCTAACTGACGGTTGAGGGACTCGCTCATGCCAGCGCCTCCTGTTGTTCTTCGACCTCGGTGGCGACGCTGTAACGGTTGACCGGCACGTCCAGCCCGAGGTTGTCGCGCAGGGTGTGGCCGGTGTATTCGGTACGGAACAAGCCGCGCTGTTGCAGCACCGGCACCACCAGCTCGGTGAAGTACTGCAAGCCATCCGGCAGCACCGAGTTGATGATGAAACCATCGCTGGCGCCGGTTTCGAACCAGGTCTGGATCGCATCGGCGACTTGCTCCGGGGTACCGACAAAATCGCGTTTGGGCCGCGAGAAACGCAGGGCCACTTCGCGCAGGGTCAGGCCTTCGTCCTTGGCCAGTTGCTTGATGCGCTCGGACCCACCTTTCTGGCTGTTGGCGCCCAGGTCGCCGAGTTCCGGGAAGGGTTCGTCCAGCGGGTATTGGCTGAAGTCGTGGTCGTTGAACGGGCGGCCGAGGGCGACAATCGCATCTTCCACGGTGACCAGGTCCACGGCCTGCTGATAGCGGCTTTCCACCTCGGCGGCGTCACGCCCGACAATCGGGCGGATACCCGGCAGGATCGACAGGCTACTGGCGTCACGCCCGAAGCCTTTGGCGCGGCGCTTCAAATCGGCGCTGTAGGCTTTGCCTTCTTCAATGTTCTCGACGTGCACGAAAATCGCATCGGCGTTTTGCGCCGCAAAGTTGCGCCCATCCTCCGAGGTGCCGGCCTGGAAAATCGCCGGCTGGCCCTGGCGCGAACGCGCGATGTTGAGCGGGCCTTTGACCGAGAAAAACTCGCCTGTGTGGTTCAGCGCATGCAGCTTTTGCGGGGTAAAAAACTCGCCGCTTTGCTTGTTGTAGGCAAAGGCGTCGTCTTCCCAGGAATCCCACAGGCCCTTGACCACGTTCAAGTGTTCCTTGGCGATGCGATAGCGCACGGCATGCGGTGGGTGCTCGGCCTTGCCGAAGTTGTCGGCGGTGCCGCTGAGCCATGAGGTGACCACGTTCCAACCGGCGCGGCCGCCGCTGATGTGGTCCAGGGACGCAAACTGACGTGCCACCTGATAAGGCTCGGTGTAGCTGACCGTCACCGTGGCTACCAGGCCGATGTTCGTGGTCAGCGCGGCGAGGGCCGAGAGAATCGTCAATGGCTCGAAGCGATTGAGGTAATGCGGGCTGGATTTGGCGTGGATATGCAGGCTGTCGGCGATGAACACGAAATCGAATTTGGCGCCTTCGGCCAACTCGGTCTGCTGCTGGTAGAAAGCAAAATTCGTGCTGGCATTCGGTTGCGCCTGCGGGTGACGCCATTCGCCCCAGCCGTGACCGACGCCGTGCACCATGGCGCCCAGCTTCAAATGGCGTGGTTGCAATTGATCTGGCTTGCTCATGTGTCGCTCCTTGCTTAGCGCGATGCTTGGGGAGTGGGAAAACGCTCGGCGTTAAAGCTCTTGTCGAAACCCTGCGACACGTCGATGTGCTTGGGCAGCAGGCCTTCCTTCTGATAGGTGTCGGCCGTGGCTTGCAGGCCGCTGATCACGCTGTCGTCGATTACCACCGGGCTTAGATGAGTGTCTTTGGCCACCTCGACGTGCACCGCCAACGGCAGGCCGGTGATTTTCGATTGGGCGGCAGCGTATTCATTGGGGTGCGCATTGGCCCACGCATAAGCGCGATCGACGCGGGCGACGAAGTCGTCCAGTTGCGCGCGTTTTTCGCTGATGGCCTGGTTGGTAGCCGCAAAATACAGGTGGTTGCTCAGCAGCTGGTTGCCGCTGACCAGCACCCTGGCCTGGCTTTGTGAGGTGACCACCGTGGTGTACGGGTCCCACGTGGCCCAGGCGTCGACGGTGCCGTTATCGAGCACCAGCCGCGATTCGGCGGGCAGCAGGAAAATGAATTGCACATCCTTGGTGGTCAGCCCGGCGCTGGCCAGGGCCTTGATCGCCAGGTAGTGGCCGATGGAACCGCGCCCGGTGACGATTTTCTTGCCCTTGAGGTCGGCCACCGTCTTGATCGGTGAATCCTTGGGCACCACCAGGGCGGTGGTGTTGCGCCCTTCGGCGTGGATGATGCTGACCACTTTGAGCGAGGCGCCGGCACCCAGAGCAAACACATACGGCGCGTCACCGAGCGCACCGACATCCACGGCGCCGGCATTCAGGGCTTCGCCCAACGGCGAGGCGGAGGGGAATTCCGACCATTGGAGGGTGTAGGGGACGTTTTGGGTTTCGCCCGAGGCTTCCAGCAGGGCCTTGATGGTGGATTTCTGATTGGCCACGCGCAGCGGTTGCAGGTCGGCGGCCTGGGCGGTGGTGAGCAGGCCAAAGGCGAGGGCGGTGCCCAGCAGCAGGCGTTTGAACGCAGGGGTAAAGGTCATGAGCGGTAGATTCCAGACAGTTCGAAAAGGTGTGGGTTACCTCCGCCTGGAAAGGGGTCGGTGCGGCCTGCTCCGGTCCGGGGCAGGCGTGAAGGTGGCTCAGATCACATAGAAACCATGGGTGCCGTCGCGGGCCAGCTGGTCGACCAGGCCGAACTCCCAATCCAGGTACGCCTGCATGGCTTCCTTGGGGCTGTCGGTGCCTTCGTACGGTCGGCGGTAGCGGTCGATACGCGGTGAGGCCAGGTGGGTTTCACCGGTTTCCAGCGGCAGTTGCTCGGCGATCCAGTGGGTGGTGCCGCCTTGCAGCAGGAACACCGGCTTGCCGGTCAGCGCCTCGACTTCGGCCACGGCCAGGCGCGCCAGCTGGCTGGTGCCGCAGGTCAGCACATAACGTTCGGCAGGCGGCACCTTGGTCAGCGCTTCGGGCAATTGCGCACGCAAGACCCAGTGAGCACCGGGGATATGGCGCTTGACGTAATTGACGCTCGGGGTGAAATCCAGCACCGCCGTGTCGCCGTGGGCGAGCCACTGCGCCAGGGTGTGCGGGCTGATCAACTCGGCTTGCTGCGGCGCCGGTACGGGGGCTACCCAGGCACCGGTTTCGCTGAAGTGCGCCGTTTGCAGGTCGTCGAGCACATGCACTTCCCAGCCCAGTTGCGCGAGCCAGGAGGCGGACATATTGGCGCGCACGCCGTCGTCATCCGCCAGCACCAGGCGCGCACCGCGCACGCTGGCGACGTGATCGGTTTCCTGCACCAGCTGGCCGCCGGGTGTGGAACGGGCGCCGGGCAGGTGGCCGGCTTCGAATTCTTCCGGGGTGCGCACATCGAACAGGTACGTGGTGCGGTGCGGTTCCTGCTGCCAGCGTTGCAGGTCAGCCAGGGTGGCGCGGCCGACGCGAGCTTTATCGGCCACGCGGCGCGCATCCCGGGCGGCGATCTGGCGGTGTTCTTCGCGGGTTGGCGCAAAGCGCCGCGACTGGCCGTGGGCGAGTTTCTGCCCGGCCAGCGTCCAGCCGATGGTGCCGTTACGCAGCGCCGACACCGGGTTGGCGATGCCAGCATTGATCAACGATTGAGTGCCAATAATGCTGCGCGTGCGCCCGGCGCAGTTGACGATGATGCGTGTGGACGGGTCCGGCGCCAGTTCACGGGCGCGCAGCACCAGCTCGGCACCGGGCACGCTGATGCCGGTGGGGATGCTCATGGTCTGGTATTCGTCGAAGCGGCGCGCGTCGAGCACCACCACGTCGGCTTGGTTGTCGAGCAGGGCCTGGACTTCTTCGGCGGCCAGGGACGGCGTATGGCGCTCGCTCTCGACCAGCTCGCCAAACGCTTTGCTGGGCACGTTGACGTCAATAAATAGCTCACCACCGGCCTTGCGCCAACCGTCCAACCCACCTTCAAGCAGGCCGACCTGGGTGTAGCCCAGCGCAACCAGGCGCTCGGCTGCACGCTGCGCGAGCCCTTCACCGTTGTCGTAGACGGTGACCTGGGTATCGTGGCGTGGAATGCGCGCGTACACCTCAAGCTCCAGTTTGGACAGCGGGATATTTGCAGCGAACAGCGGGTGCGACTCGGCAAACGGCGCTTCTTCGCGCACATCGACCAGGGCGACTTCTTCACGGTCCAACAGGGCCTGACGGATCTGGGCGAAGCTGCGGTTCGATACGGTGGTCATAGGGCAGGGCTCTTTTCTTTGGACACATCCCAGATGTTCGGGAGGTAGGCGTTGGAATAACCGGAGATAAACAGTTTCTCGCTGCCGTCGGGCTGATATACCGCGCGGCGTACGGCACCGATATTGGCGCCGTACACATGAATGCTGATCGACACCTGGTCGCTGTGGGCATTGCTGACCTGATGGATATCGCCGACCTTGGGCGACACGGCCTCAACCTGGCCCGGCACCAGCTGAATCGGTTTGCCCTCGGCAACGAGGCGGCCGTCGGGTGCGCGTTCAAAGCCCTGGGAAAATTCCGAGCCGCGCAGCATGCCGATCAAGCCCCACACCCGATGGTCATGAATCGGCGTACTTTGCCCCGGCCCCCACACAAAGCTGACGATGCAAAAGCGCTGGCGCGAATCGGCATGCAGCAGAAATTGCTGGTAACGCGCGGGGTCGGGTTGGGCGTATTCGTCGGGCAGCCAGTCATCGTGGCTGACCAGTTGCGCCAAGAGCTTGCCGCCGCGGTGCAACAAGTCGCCTTCGCGTGGATTGCCGTCGATCAATTCAGCCAGGGCGCCTATAAAGGCTCTGAGTCTCTCGGGGTGTCGGGCCTGGGTCATGGCACTTCCATCGCTGCTTTAACGGGGAGGGTGTGATGGGTTTATATAAGCATAATGTTTATAGTTAATATGCTATTTTTTAATGATTAGCTTATAGCTTTAGGTAATTTAGAACCGCTCTGACTAGCGTTAGACGTTATCGATCACAGCGCGGGCTATCCATGCAGCGTTCCTGCAACTATGCTTCGCACACATCTTAATGACTGTTCTCTATGTGCGGCCCAAATGAAAATTGACGATATCGATGCCTTTGTCGAAGTGATTCGTTGCCAGTCCATCAGCCATGCCGCCGAGTCGTTGCAACTGACCCAGCCGGCCATTACCCGCCGTGTGCAGAACTTCGAGCAGGCGCTGGGCGTGGAGCTGTTCGACCGCAACACCAAGCCCCTCAAGCCTACGCTGATCGGTACGCGCGTTTATGAACAATGCCGGCTGATTCTGCGTGAAATGGATGCCCTGCGCGAACTGGTGGCCACCGACGCGCCGCCCACTGGCGTATTGCGCCTGGGCGTGCCGCAGACCATTGGCGACGTGGTGCTGCTCGATGCGCTCAAGCACCTGCGCACCGAATACGCCGACCTGCGCACCCAGGTCGCCACGGGTTGGGGCAGCCAACTGGTCGGCAAGATCGAGCGCGGTGAACTGGACGCGGCGGTGGCGCTGTTTCCGGCGGGCAAGATTTTCCCGGACAACATCGTCGGTGAGTCCATCGGCAAGATGGAGTTGGTGGTGGTGTGTGCCAAGGCGCAGTTGCCGAAGAAGCCGTGCAAGTTGGCCGATGTGTACCAGAACGGCTGGATTCTGAACCCGGATGGCTGCGGTTTCCGCGCCGGCTTGCAGCGCACCTTGTCCGATCAGGGGTTGGCATTGCGGGTGAACCTGGAAACCTTCGGCACCGAGTTGCAATTGGGGCTGGTGGCAGACGGTTTGGGCCTGGGGCTGGTGCCACGGCCTTTGCTGGAGCGCAGCGCTCACCGTGAGCAACTGGCGGTCATGCCGCTCAAGGATTTCAAGCCAGTGATGGATTTGTGGCTGATCTATCCGCATTTTCTCGGCAACCTGCAGGGGCCGGTGGATGCATTCGGCAAGCGGGTCGCGGACTCGCTGCACAAGTTCCGCAACGCCGCCTGAGCGGGGAATGCGGTTTTTTATAAAAAAAAATAATAATTAGCTTAGATTAAAATGTGCTTTTTATTATTTTTCGGCATCCCCTAGGCTGCCTGGAAGTCCTTAAGGCCATCCAGGAAGTTTTGCCATGAGCAGCGTCACCTCTCTATCCAGCGTTTCCAGCAACGTCCGCCAGCGCGTATCGCCTGAAGAGTGGGAGGTGCGCGTCAAACTGGCTGCGGCCTATCGGCTGGCGGCGTTGTACAAGTGGACCGATCACATCTACACGCACTTCTCGGCCCGCGTGCCGGGTCCGGATGAGCATTTCCTGATCAATGCCTTTGGCTTGTTGTTCGATGAGATCAGCGCGTCCAACCTGGTCAAGGTTGACCTTGATGGCACGATTGTCGACGACCCTACGGGCCTGGGCATCAATTACGCAGGCTATGTGATTCACAGCGCCATTCACGGCGCGCGGCATGACCTGCAAGCGGTGCTGCACACGCATACCCGTGACGGTATTGCGGTGTCGGCGCAGAAGGACGGGCTGTTGCCGATTTCCCAGCATTCCATCGCGTTCTCCGGGCGTATCGCGTACCACGGCTATGAAGGCGTGGCGCTGGACCTGGACGAGCGTGAGCGGTTGGTGGCGGACCTTGGGGACAAGAGTGTGATGATTTTGCGTAACCATGGGTTGTTGACGGCGGGGGTGAGCGTTGAGCATGCGTTTCAGCAACTGCAGGGGCTGGAGCGTGCGTGCAATATTCAGGTGGCGGCGCAGGCGGGCGGCAATGCGCAGTTGATCTTCCCGCCGGCGGAGGTGGTGGCCAAGGTTGAAGAGCAGGCCAAGGTGTTCAGCAATGGGGCCGGGCCGGGTGTGGCGCGGCATTGGAATGCGTTGGTTCGGCAGTTGGAGCGTACGGATACCGAGTATAAAAACTGACGTTGGCGGCGGTGTGGGGGGGTGTTCGGGTAGATTGGGGGCATATCCGTTGCTGCGGTAACGGCGGCTGGCGGTTCCGCTCTTACAGCGGGTCACTTTTGGCAAACGCCCCAAAAGTAACCAAAAGGTCTG
>NZ_JANLOF010000004.1:0-19097 GCF_025466135.1 Pseudomonas sp. 14P_5.3_Bac1
CTGGGGGGCCACGCCCCAACACAGAGTTGACCGGTCAACACATAAAAGGGGGGGGGGGGGGTGCCCCGCGATGGCAATCTATCTGCCACCTCAAATCAAGCAGACACCCCCGCATCCGCCAACAACCCCACGCCCTCAATCGCCGTAATCGCGCACTGCTCATCAATATCCGACGTATCCCCACTGATCCCGATCGCCCCCAGCACCGCCCCTGCCTGATCCCGAATCAACACGCCGCCCGGCGCCGGCACCACGCTGCCCTGCCCGAGGCTGTTCAACGCCGCGATAAATGCCGGACGTTGTTGCGCATCCAACGCCAGCAAACGCGAGCCCTTGCCCAGTGCAATCGCGCCCCAGGCCTTGCCGATGGCGATTTGCGGGCGCAGCAGGCTGGCGCCGTCTTCGCGTTGCAGGGTGACCAGGTGGCCGCCGCTGTCGAGCACCGCAATGGTCAGCGGCGCGGCGCAAATGGTGCGGCCTGCGGTGAGGGCCTGGCTGGCCAGTTGGGTGGCGAGTTTCAAGGTTAAAGCGCTCATAGGTGCCGTCCTTCTTTTGTTATTGGGAAAGGGTTGAAATCTGTTCATGAGAAGCTCGATCAAACAAATAGAACACAATGAAATTATTTTTTGTATACAATATTTGCGCACAAAGGCTCCATACGTCGAAAAAAGCGATCCAGACCCGCGTAAAGGCCAGTTTATAAAATGCATTGACCTGCCCCGCTCGCCGTGAATACACTTCGATCAGAAACCACTTGTATACAATTACAAAACGCAAGAGGCACCAAAAACATGAGCAAAATGAGAGCAATCGAAGCCGCCGTCCTGGTGATGCGCCGTGAAGGCGTAGACACCGCCTTCGGCATTCCAGGCGCCGCCATCAACCCGCTGTATTCGGCCTTGCAGAAGGTCGGTGGCATCGATCACGTCCTTGCTCGCCACGTTGAAGGCGCCTCGCACATGGCCGAGGGCTACACCCGCACCAAGGCCGGCAATATCGGCGTGTGCATCGGTACCTCGGGCCCGGCGGGCACTGACATGGTCACCGGCCTGTACAGCGCCTCGGCCGACTCGATCCCGATTCTGTGCATCACCGGCCAAGCCCCGCGTGCACGCATGCACAAAGAGGACTTCCAGGCCGTCGACATCACCAGCATCGTCAAGCCGGTGACCAAGTGGGCGACCACCGTCCTGGAATCCGGCCAAGTGCCTTACGCGTTCCAGAAAGCCTTCTATGAAATGCGCTCCGGCCGCCCAGGCCCGGTGCTGATCGACCTGCCATTCGACGTGCAGATGGCCGAGATCGAATTCGACATCGACGCCTACCAGCCGCTGCCCCTGGCCAAACCATTGGCCACGCGCATCCAGGTCGAAAAAGCCTTGGCGCTGCTGGACCAGGCCGAGCGCCCCTTGCTGGTCAGCGGTGGCGGCGTGATCAACGCCGACGCCAGCGAATTGCTGGTGGAGTTCGCCGAATTGACCGGTATTCCGGTGATCCCAACCTTGATGGGCTGGGGCACGATCCCGGACGATCACCCACAGATGGTGGGCATGGTCGGCCTGCAAACCTCGCACCGTTATGGCAACGCGACAATGCTCAAATCGGACGTGGTGCTGGGCATCGGCAACCGCTGGGCCAACCGCCACACCGGTTCGGTGGAGGTGTACACCGAGGGGCGCAAATTCATCCACGTCGACATCGAGCCGACGCAGATTGGCCGCGTGTTCACCCCGGACCTGGGCATCGTTTCCGATGCCGGCTCCGCCCTGACGATGTTCATTGAAGTGGCCCGCGAGTGGAAAGCCGCCGGCAAACTCAAGGACCGCAGCGCCTGGCTGCACGACTGCCAGGAGCGCAAGGCCACCCTGCACCGCAAGACCCACTTCGACAACGTGCCGGTCAAGCCGCAACGCGTGTACGAAGAGATGAACCAGGTGTTCGGCAAAGACACCTGCTACGTCAGCACCATTGGCCTGTCGCAGATTGCCGGCGCGCAGTTCCTGCACGTCTACAAGCCTCGTCACTGGATCAACTGCGGCCAGGCCGGTCCCTTGGGCTGGACCATTCCGGCCGCGCTGGGTGTGGTCAAGGCTGACCCGAGCCGCAAAGTGGTAGCACTGTCGGGCGACTATGACTTCCAGTTCATGATCGAAGAACTGGCCGTGGGCGCGCAGTTCAAGCTGCCGTACATCCACGTGGTGGTGAACAACTCCTACCTCGGGTTGATTCGCCAGGCCCAGCGCGGGTTTGAAATGGACTACTGCGTGCAGCTGTCCTTCGACAACCTCAACGCCCCGGAACTCAATGGTTATGGCGTCGATCACGTGGCCGTCGCCGAAGGCCTGGGGTGCAAGGCGCTGCGTGTGTTCGAACCGGGCCAGATCGCCCCGGCGCTGCGCAAGGCCAAGGAAATGATCGAAGAATTCAAGGTTCCGGTGATTGTTGAGATTATTCTGGAGCGCGTGACCAATATTTCCATGGGCACCGAGATCAACGCCGTCAACGAATTCGAAGATCTGGCCCTGGTCGGCAACGATGCACCGACTGCCATTTCCCTGCTCGATTAAGGAGAACCCTATGCCGCGTTTTGCCGCCAACCTGTCCATGCTGTTTACCGAGCAGGACTTTCTCGCCCGTTTCAAAGCGGCTGCCGATGCCGGCTTCCAGGGGGTCGAGTACCTGTTCCCGTACGAGTTCAGCTCCGCCGAGATCAAGGCGCAACTGGACGCCAACGGCCTGACCCAAGTGCTGTTCAACTTGCCGGCCGGGGACTGGGCCAAGGGCGAGCGTGGCGTGGCGTGCCACCCGGACCGGGTCGAGGAATTCCGCGCCGGGGTCAAGCTGGCCATCGCCTACGCCCAGGTGCTGGGCAATACCCAGATCAACTGCCTGGCCGGCATCCGGCCGCAAGGCGTTGACGACCAAACCGTGGAAAAAACCTTTGTCGCCAACCTCAAGTACGCCGCCGACAAGCTGCAAGCCGCGGGCATCAAGCTGGTCATGGAGATGATCAACACCCGTGACATCCCGGGCTTCTACCTCAACAACACGGCGCAGGCCCTGTCGATTCGCGAGCAGGTGGGCAGCGCCAACCTGTTCCTGCAATACGACATCTATCACATGCAAATCATGGAAGGTGACCTGGCCCGGACCATGGCCGCGCACCTGGGTGAGATCAACCACATCCAGCTGGCGGACAACCCGGGGCGCAACGAGCCGGGAACCGGGGAGATCAACTATCGCTTCCTGTTCGAGCATTTGGACCGCATTGGTTATGCGGGTTGGGTTGGCTGTGAGTACAAGCCGTTGACCACCACTGAAGCGGGATTGGGTTGGCTCAAAACCCACAACGCCATCTAACAGACACACCACAGAACAAGGTGGGAGCTGGCTTGCCTGCGATGGCGGTGCATCAGCCAACTATTTATCAACTGACAGGCCGCTATCGCCGGCAAGCCAGCTCCCACAGTAGATCTTCGGTGTTTGGCAGGCCCGAGACAGGCCTGCCCATCTAATAAAAAGAGGATTTTGATCATGGCTAAAATCGGATTTATCGGCACCGGCATCATGGGCGAACCCATGGCTGCGAACCTGCAGAAAGCAGGTCACCAACTGTTCCTCTCCGAACACCACGGCAAGGCCCCGCAGGCCCTGATCGACGCCGGCGCCGTGGCCCTGGCCAACCCCCAGCAAGTGGCGCAAGAAGCCGAGTTCATCATCGTCATGGTGCCCGACACCCCGCAGGTCGATGACGTGCTGTTCCGCAAGGATGGCGTCGCGGCCGGCCTGTCGCCGAACAAGGTAGTGATCGACATGAGTTCGATCTCCCCCACCGCCACCAAGGCGTTCGCGGCGAAGATCAACGAAACCGGCGCGCAGTACCTCGACGCGCCGGTGTCGGGTGGCGAAGTTGGCGCCAAGGCCGGCACCTTGAGCATCATGGTCGGTGGCGAGCCGCAGACCTTCGAACGCGCTTTGCCACTGTTCCAGAGCATGGGCAAGAACATCACCCTGGTCGGCGGCAACGGCGATGGCCAGACCGCCAAGGTCGCCAACCAGATCATCGTCGCGCTGAATATTCAGGCGGTGGCCGAAGCGCTGCTGTTCGCCTCGAAAAACGGCGCCGACCCGGCCAAGGTGCGGGAAGCGCTGATGGGCGGCTTTGCTTCCTCGAAGATTCTCGAAGTGCATGGCGAGCGCATGATCAAGGGCACCTTCGATCCGGGTTTCCGCATCAACCTGCACCAGAAGGACTTGAACCTGGCACTGGCCGGTGCCAAGGAGCTGGGCATCAACCTGCCGAACACCGCCGGTACGCAGCAGGTGTTCAGTACCTGCACGGCGATTGGCGGCGGCAATTGGGACCACTCGGCGCTGATCAAGGGCCTGGAGCATATGGCGAATTTTTCGATTCGCGATAAGTAAGTCAATTTGAAATGCAGACCAGTGTGGGAGCTGGCTTGCCTGCGATAGCGGTGTGTCAGGCAACAGATCTGTCACTGAAGGAACGCTATCGCAGGCAAGCCAGCTCCCACAGTTGAGCGCTTTGCAATCCAACATCGCTGCATCCCTAACAACAAGAATCCCCCCGGGAGCCCGCTTATGTCGGTCGATCCGCAACACCTGCTTCGCGAGCTGTTTGCCACAGCCATCGACGCCGCCCACCCCCGGCAAGTGCTTGAACCTTATCTGCCCGCCGACCGCAGCGGCCGTGTGATCGTGATCGGCGCCGGCAAAGCCGCGGCGGCCATGGCACTCGTGGTCGAGGAGTGCTGGCAAGGCGACGTCTCGGGCCTGGTGGTCACCCGCTACGGCCACGGCGCGCCGTGCAAAAAAATCGAAGTGGTCGAAGCCGCACACCCGGTACCCGATGCCGCCGGCCTGGCGGTGGCCAAGCGCGTGCTGACACTGATCGGCAACCTCACCGAAGACGACCGCGTGATCTTCCTGCTCTCCGGTGGCGGTTCTGCCTTGCTGGCCCTGCCCGCCGACGGCATCACCCTGGCCGACAAGCAGGCCATCAACAAGGCCCTGCTCAAATCCGGCGCGACCATTGGCGAGATGAATTGCGTGCGCAAACACCTCTCGGCGATCAAGGGCGGGCGCCTGGCCAAGGCCGCTTGGCCGGCGACGGTCTACACCTACGCGATCTCCGACGTGCCGGGCGATCAGGCCACCGTCATCGCGTCCGGCCCCACCGTCGGCGACCCAAGCACCTCGCAGCAAGCCCTGGCGATCCTCAAGCGTTACAGCATCGACGCGCCCGCTTCGGTGCGCAGCTGGTTGCAAGACCCAGCGTCGGAAACCGTCAAACCCGGCGACCCGGTGCTCGCACGCAGCCACTTCCAACTGATCGCCCGCCCGCAGCAGTCGCTGGAAGCCGTGGCGGTGAAAGTGCGCCAGGCCGGTTTCAGCCCGTTGATCCTCGGCGACCTCGAGGGCGAAGCGCGGGACGTGGCCAAGGTACACGCCGGCATTGCCCGGCAGATCGTGCAGCACGGCCAGCCGCTGGCGGCACCGTGCGTGATCCTCTCCGGCGGTGAAACCACCGTCACCGTGCGCGGCGATGGCCGCGGTGGGCGCAATGCCGAGTTCCTGCTCAGCCTCACCGACAGCCTCAAGGGCCTGCCCGGCGTCTACGCCCTGGCCGGCGACACCGACGGCATCGACGGTTCGGAAGACAACGCCGGCGCGATCATGACCCCTACCAGCTACGCCCGCGCCGAAGCCCTGGGCCTGTCGGCCAGCGATGAGCTGGATAACAACAATGGCTACGGCTATTTCGCCGCCCTCGACGGTTTGATCATCACCGAGCCGACCCGCACCAACGTCAATGACTTCCGCGCCATCCTGATTTTTGAGACTGCCAAACATGACGCCTGACAAGAAGGTCAAAATCCTCGCCACCCTCGGCCCGGCCACCGACGGCATCGATGACATCCGCGAGCTGGTGGAGGCCGGGGTGAATATCTTTCGCCTCAACTTCAGCCATGGCGACCACGCCGATCATGCCCAACGCTACCAGTGGATCCGCCAGGTGGAGCGCCAGCTCAATTACCCGCTGGGCATCCTGATGGACCTGCAAGGGCCGAAGCTGCGCGTCGGCACGTTTGCCGAGGGCAAGGTGCAACTGGTGCGCGGCCAGGCGTTGCGCCTGGACCTGGACCCAACGCCGGGCGATCAGTGCCGGGTCAACCTGCCCCACCCGGAAATCATCGCGGCGCTGGAGCCGGGCATGGACCTGCTGCTCGATGACGGCAAGTTGCGCCTGCGCGTGATCACCAAGCATGCCGATGCCATCGACACCACCGTACTCAATGGCGGCGAACTGTCGGACCGCAAAGGCGTGAATGTGCCACAAGCCTTGCTGGAACTCAGCCCACTGACCGCCAAGGACCGCCGCGACCTGAGCTTTGGTCTGGAGCTGGGCGTGGACTGGGTGGCGCTGTCATTCGTGCAGCGCCCGGAAGACATCCGCGAGGCCCGCGAGTTGATCGGCGACAAGGCGTTTTTGATGGCCAAGATCGAAAAGCCGTCCGCCGTCCAACGCTTGCAGGAAATCGCTGAGCTGAGTGACGCAATCATGGTGGCCAGAGGCGACCTGGGCGTGGAAGTGCCCGCCGAGAGCGTGCCGCAAATCCAGAAAGACATCATCAGCACCTGCCGCCAGCTGGGCAAACCGGTGGTGGTGGCCACGCAGATGCTCGAATCCATGCGCTTTTCGCCGGCGCCGACCCGCGCCGAAGTGACGGATGTGGCCAACGCGGTGGCCGAAGGCGCAGACGCGGTGATGCTGTCGGCGGAAACCGCTTCGGGTGAATACCCGCTGGAAGCCGTGCAGATGATGAGCAAGATCATCCGCCAGGTGGAAAACGGCCCGGACTACCAGACGCAGCTGGACGTCAGCCGGCCCAAGGCGGACGCCACGGTGTCGGATGCGATCAGCTGCGCGATCCGGCGTATCAGCAGCATTCTGCCGGTGGCGGTGCTGGTCAACTACAGCGAGTCCGGCAGCTCCAGCCTGCGCGCGGCGCGTGAGCGGCCGGTGGCGCCGATCCTCAACCTTACGCCGAACCTCTCTACGGCGCGGCGCTTGAGCGTGGCGTGGGGCGTGCATTCGGTGGTCAACGATCGACTGCGCCAGGTGGATGAGGTGTGTTCCACCGCGCTGGAGATTGCTCAGGCGCAAGGCATGGCGCAGCGCGGGGATACCTTGGTGATTACGGCGGGGGTGCCGTTCGGGCAGCCGGGGTCGACCAACTCGTTGCGCATCGAGACGTTGATTTAGCGTTTGTAAGTGCCTCATCGCGGGCAAGCCCGGCTCCCACATTTGATTGTTGTGAACCCGATCAAGTGTGGGAGCTGGCTTGCCTGCGATTGGGGACGACTCGGTCTCACTGACTAAACCACCATGCACAACCCAACCTGCCCCGACTGGGCCGAAGCCCTGCTCAATGGCTTCAGCCAGATCTTCCTGCAACGCCAGCCACTGTGTGGCTTGCTGTGCCTGCTGGCCATCCTGATCGGCGCCCCGGCCTTATTCGGCGGCGCATTATTGGGTGGCGTCGCCGGTTTGCTCACGGCCCAGCGCCGGGGTTATCCCAAGGCCGAACGCCAAGCGGGCCTTTACAGCTACAACGGCGTGCTGCTGGGCTTGCTGATCAGCCAGCACTTTGCCTGGTCGGCGTTGTTGCCGCCGCTGATCCTGGCGTGCGGCGGCCTGAGTGCGATGCTCACGCGGCAATGGTTGAAACACGCCCCTGCGCCAGGTGACTTGCCCGCCTACACCGTGCCCTTTGTCGGCCTCGGCTGGTTGCTGATCGGCGCAGTGCCTGACAGCACATTCACGCTGACCGAACCCGGCACCCTGGACGTGCTCACCGCGCCCTTCACCGGGCTCGCACAAATCATGTTGCTGGACCAGCCGTTGGCGGGCGCTCTGATTGCGCTTGGCCTGTTGCTGACCAACCGCCGCGCCGCGCTGTGGGCACTCACGGGCGCCGCTACCGGCGTGTTGATCGCCCTGTGGCTGGACGAACCCGCCAGCGCCCTCCTCGGCCTGCACAGCTATAACCCGGCGCTGGCCGCGCTGGCGTTAAGCCAGTCACGCCGCCGACCCTGGCAGCCGCTGCTCGGCATCCTTCTGGCGGTCATCCTCACGCCCGGTTTCGCCGCCCTGCACCTGCCCGCATTGACGGCGCCGTTTATCCTCGCCTGCTGGCTGGTACACGCCAGCCAGCGGATGTTCAAAGCCCGCGTGGACAGCCCGTTCGAATCCCCCTAGGCTTGCCCGATATTCGATTCGGGCGGGATTTATGCGTAGCAACAACGACTGGCGTCAGCGCCTCTATGTAATGGTGTTCCAAAGCGACACCGTGGCCGGCCGGCGCTTCGACAGCACCCTGTTGCTGATCATCCTCGCCAGCCTTGTGATCGTGATCCTCGACAGTATCCAGACCGTCCACGACAACTACGCCGACGTGCTGGCCTACATCGAGTGGGGCTTTACCGTCATCTTCGCCATCGAATACAGCCTGCGGCTGTATTGCTCGCCCAAGCCGTTGCGTTATGCGTTCAGTTTTTATGGGCTGGTGGATTTACTCGCCATCGTGCCCGGCATCCTCGCGCTGTATTACAGCGACGCGCAGTACCTGCTGATCATCCGCATCATCCGGATGCTGCGGATTTTCCGCGTGCTCAAGCTCAGCCCGTACCTCAAGCAAGCCAACTACTTGATGGCGGCGCTGCGTGGCAGCAAGCAGAAGATCGTGGTGTTTCTGGTCAGCGTGTGCACCCTGGTGACCGTATTCGGCACGCTGATGTACGTGATCGAAGGCCCGGAACACGGGTTTACCAGTATTCCCAAAGGCATCTACTGGGCGATCGTGACGCTGACCACCGTGGGCTTTGGCGACATCGTGCCGAAGACCCCGCTGGGCCAGGTCATTTCGTCGCTGGTGATGATCACCGGTTATTCGATCATCGCCGTGCCCACCGGGATTTTTACCGCCGAGTTGGCCAGTGCCATGCGCGGTGAACAACTGCAGCACGATTGCCCGGTGTGCAAGAAAGACAACCACGAGCCCAACGCAGCGTTTTGCTCGCGCTGTGGCAGCAACCTGTTTCGTAAAGTGGAATAAGCAAAGTTCGTTTTAATCTTTAAACGTCTATACGGGCGCGGCTATAGTCGGTGGCAAAATGCCCCCACTCAATCGACAACCTTCTCGAACAACAAGGAATGAGCAGTGAAAAAACTCGTTAGCGCCTCCTTACTGGCCGCCGGCCTAGCCCTGGCGGGCGCCGTCCAGGCTGCCCCCGTCACACTGCTCAACGTCTCCTATGACGTGATGCGCGACTTCTACAAGGACTATAACGCCGCCTTCCAAAAGCACTGGGAAGCCGAGCACCCGAACGACAAGCTGACCTTGCAGATGTCCTTCGGCGGCTCCAGCAAACAGGCGCGCTCGGTGATCGACGGCCTGCCGGCTGACGTGATCACCATGAACATGGCCACCGACATCAATGCCCTGGCGGACAACGGCAAGCTGGTGCCGGACAACTGGGTCACCCGTCTGCCGAACAACAGCGCGCCGTTCACCTCCGCCACCGTGTTTATCGTGCGCAAGGGCAACCCCAAGGCCCTCAAAGACTGGCCAGACCTGCTCAAAGATGGCGTGCAAGTGATCGTGCCCAACCCGAAAACCTCGGGCAACGGCCGCTACACCTACCTGTCGGCCTGGGGTTATGTGCTCAAGAACGGCGGCGATGAAGACAAGGCGAAGAAGTTCGTTGGCGAACTGTTCAAACACGCGCCAGTGCTGGACACCGGCGGCCGTGCAGCCACCACCACGTTCATGACCAACCAGATCGGCGATGTGCTGGTGACCTTTGAAAACGAAGCGGAAATGATCGCGCGTGAATTTGGCCGTGATCAGTTCGAAGTGATCTACCCAAGCGTCTCTGCCGAGGCGGAACCACCGGTGTCGGTGGTCGACAAAGTCGTCGAGAAGAAAGGCACCCGCGTGGCGGCCGAAGATTACTTGAAGTACCTGTGGTCGCCTGAAGGTCAGGAAATCGCAGCCAACAACTACCTGCGTCCCCGCGACCCGACGGTGTTGGCCAAGTACACCGACCGCTTCCCGAAAGTCGACTTCCTGTCGGTGGAGAAGACCTTTGGAGACTGGCGCACCGTACAGAAAACCCACTTCAATGATGGCGGGATTTTTGATCAGATCTACAGCGGTCAGTAAACCGCTTTAACTGAAAAAATGCAGTCAAGTGTGGGAGCTGGCTTGCCTGCGACAGCATCACCTCGCAATGCCTGAGACACCGAGGTGCTTGCATCGCAGGCAAGCCAGCTCCCACATCTGGTTGAGTGTTTGGCCGTTACATCGGCGGTGTCACGCCGTCCTTACCGGCCGAAATCGCCTGAGCGGTAACCGTCCCATCCGCCGCCTGCGATGCAAACATCACCACCTTCACGCCGGGCTTCAACGAACTGCGATCCCCTGGCTCCAGGTTGACGATCGGCACATCATCCGGCACTACAATCTTCTGCTCGCCGCCTTTGTACTTCACGGTCAAGGTGCGCCCGTTGCTGACCACCAGGTCGCCGACGGTGCCGTTGGTCATGCTGCTGCCTTCTTTCAAGTCGAACGCACGGTGCCCATCGCCCGTGCCGGCCATGGCCGGTGGAAACACGTGAACTTCCAGGGCAGTCAGGGTGCCATCGGCATTCGGCATGGCGGCCGACCCGATGTAGCTGCCGGGCTTGATTTCATCAATTTTGGCCAGGGTAACGGCGCGGACCTGGGTGTCTTTGGTCAGGTGCACGGTGACGTCTTCACCGCTGTTGACCTTGACGTGCATTGCGTCGCCATCGATTGCCGTAATTGCGCCGCGCACACCGACCCGCGGAGCGTCGGCGGCATTGGCCAACCCGATGGCCATGGCGGCGGCCAGGGTTGAAGCCAGGATCATCTTGTTCAGCGAAATTTTCATGAAAGTGGATTTCCTGTTTCGGCAGTTGTGACTGAATGTATCATTGCCGTTCGGCTCAACAGTTAACGATTCAGTCATTAATTTGCGGCATGAGTGTTATCACCCATAGCGCCCTACTCCGGCCGTGCGGTTGTCTTTACTCTCGCACGCCATCTTCCTTCGCTTTAACGAGAACACCATGAACGCTACCCCACACGCTTCAAGCACCATGACCCGAGGCATGGTGATGCTGTTTGCGTTCTGTTGCGGCGCCATTGTTGCCAACATCTACTACGCCCAACCGATCATCGAACTGATTGCACCCGACATTGGCCTGACTCCGGCGATGGCCAGCCTGATCGTGTCGCTGACACAAATCGGCTACGCCTTGGGCCTGTTCTTCCTGGTGCCGCTGGGTGACTTGCTGGAAAACCGCAAGCTGATGATCGCCACCACCGTGTTGGCCATCGCCAGCCTACTGGGTGCCGCCTTCACCGAGCAGCCGAATTTGTTCCTGCTTGTGTCGTTGTTGATCGGATTCAGTTCCGTCTCGGTGCAGATCCTGATCCCGCTGGCGGCGCACCTGGCGCCCGCCGAATCCCGTGGCCGCGTGGTTGGCAGCATCATGGGCGGCCTGTTGCTCGGCATTCTGCTGGCACGGCCAGTGTCCAGCGTGGTGGCCGACCACTTCGGCTGGCGCGCGATGTTCATGGCCGCCGCAGCATTGATGGCCTTCATCAGCGTGGTCTTGCTGATGACCATCCCCAAGCGCCAGCCCGACCACAGCGCCAGCTACGGCGAGCTGCTGCGCTCACTCGGTACGCTGCTGCGCAAGCAACCGGTATTGCGCCAGCGGGCGTTCTACCAAGGCTGCATGTTTGCCACCTTCAGCCTGTTCTGGACCGCCGCGCCGCTTGAGCTGGCACGCAATCATGGCCTGAGCCAAAGCGAGATCGCGTTGTTCGCCCTGGTCGGTGCACTGGGCGCGATCGCCGCCCCAATCGCCGGCCGCCTGGCCGACGCCGGCCACACGCACCGCGCTTCACTGCTGGCGATGCTGTTTGCCGCCTTGAGCTTTTTGCCCGCCTTCGTGCACCCGCTGTACAGCGTGATCGGCCTGGCCGTCACCGGTGTGGTGCTGGACTTCTGCGTGCAGATGAACATGGTCCTCGGCCAACGCGCCATCTACGCCCTAGACGCCAACAGCCGCAGCCGCTTGAACGCGCTGTACATGACCAGCATCTTCATCGGCGGCGCCTTCGGCTCGGCGATTGCCAGCAGCGTGTATGAACACGGCGGCTGGCTGGGCGTGATGCTGGTGGGCAGTGCGTTCCCACTGGTGGCGTTATTGCGGTTCCTGAGTGCTTCGCGCACGGTGGCCGTTGCCACAGCCTGATCGCGACTAGGAGCGCACCAACTTCTCCAAGGCCGCATCCGCCAGAAATGACGAGCGGCTTTTGACCTTGTGCTCGCGCACATAGCGGTCGATTCGCTGGATGACATAACCGGGCAAGGTCACATTGACCTTCTCGGTCTTGCCCAGATAGGGCGAGATGTCCAACTCCAACATCCCCCAGCCCATCCCGGCGTAGTCTTCGTTCGCGTGGTAGTTGGCCACCGAGGTGGGCATCGGAATCGGCCCGCCTTCGGCGGCGATCTCTTGCAGCATGATGTGCGCGACTTCCACGGCGGCGTTGTACGCCTCTTCGAAGCTGTCCCCGGCGGTGACCGCGCCTGGAATATCGGGGATCTGAATACCGGTGGCGGTAAAGTCATCGCCCCATTCGATACACATTGGGTATTGCATGAGTGCTCTCCTTAAAACTGAAACAGCCCGGCGCGTTTCCTGATGCTTCTGACGGTGCCCAGGGGCAAGTCTTTCTTGGGGTGCGGCACCGGGATCGTGTACGGGTTATAGCGGTGAGTGAAAATATGATGACTGCCCGTAACCCGATCCAGCACCCAACCCGCCTCTTGCAGCTCCTTGATCAATAACCTGCTTTGCACCTCAGCCTCCTTGGCTTGGCTCGATAAAGTAACCCTAGAGTTATATTTACTCAAGCACAGATTGCTTCAACAGGAGTGACGGCTGTATGTCTAAATATTGGAAATAAACGGTGTTTATTCCAGCAGGGCATAATTCATATGCGCCTTACCCTGCTTCTTCGCCCGCTCTGCTGCGCCCATTATCCCTCCAGCCAACTCGGCTCATCTCCTGAGGGAATATCACCATGACACTTCAAGCCACACTTGATGCCTTCCGTGCTGACTTCAAAGCCGGCAAGCCTCCCTACAACGCGCCAGCGCATATCCATCCGATCATGGAACGCGCCACAGCCGAGCTGATCGCGTCCGGAGCCGCACAGCGTGCGTTGAAGGTGGGTGACAAGGCGCCGTTGTTCAGTCTCAAGGATGCCAACGGTACGTTGGTGTCCTCAGCCGATCTGTTGGCCAACGGCCCCTTGGTGCTGACGTTCTACCGCGGCGTGTGGTGCCCGTATTGCAATATGGAGCTGCAAGCGCTGCAAACCTTTTTGCCGACGTTGAAAGGCCACGGCGCGAGCCTGCTGGCCCTGTCGCCACAGACTGCCGCCAACAGCCGTAAATCCGAACGCATCACCGAGTTGGGTTTCCCGATCCTCAGCGATACCCACAACGACGTTGCCGATGCATTCGGTCTGCGCTTTCAGCTGCCGGACTACCTGATCGAGCTCTACAAGGCCCTGGGCAACAACTTGCCGCTGATCAATGACGACCCAGCCTGGACCCTGCCGATGCCAGCGCGCTACGTGATCGGCCAGGACAGCGTGATTCGTTACGCCGAGGTCAACCCGGATTACACTCAACGCCCAGAACCGTCGGCGATGCTCGACGCCCTCACCCAATAACCCAAGGACACCCGATGGACCGCCTCACCGCCATGGAAACCTTCGTGAACGTGGTCGAAACCGGCTCGTTCTCAGCTGCCGCCAAACGCTTGGGGATAGGCCAGCCCGCTGTCTCCAAAAGCATCGCGCAATTGGAGGCGCGCCTGGCGGTGCGGTTGGTGTTGCGCTCCACGCGCGGCCTGACACCGACCGAGGCGGGCCTGGCGTTTTTCGAAAAGGCCAAGCGCGCCATCGACGAAGCCAACGAGGCCGATGACGCCGCACGCGGTGCAGGCGCCGGGCTGTCGGGCAACTTGCGCATCAGCGCTGCAACCACCTTCGCGCGGTTGCACATCATTCCTCACCTGGGCCCGTTCCTGGCGCAATACCCCGCCTTGAACGTCGAAGTGGTGCTCAACGACCACAGCCTCAACCTGGTGGAAGAAGGCATCGACGTCGCCCTGCGTATGGGCAACTTGAGCGACTCGGGCCTTACCGCACGCAAGATCGGCCAATCCCCGCGGCAAATCCTCGCCACCCCGGCCTACTTCGAACGCTGTGGCGAGCCGGCCACGCCAGCGGATTTGCTGCAACACCAGGCAATCATCTACAGCCTGGGCGGCGGCTCAAACTGGACGTTCAGCCAGGGCGACAGTCACTACCCGGTCGTCGCCCGCGGCCGCATCCGTGTCACCGCCGCAGAGGGCGTGCGCGCCGCGGTGCTGAACCATTTGGGCCTGACCATGGCATCGACCTGGATGTTTGCCCCGGAACTGGCCAGTGGTGAGGTCAAGCCCGTGCTGACCGACTGGCAACTGCCGCCGATTGATTTATGGGCGGTGTTCCCCACCGGCAGGATGGCGAGTGCCAAGACACGCGCGTTTGTGGAGTACGTGCAAACCCTGATCAGCGCCGATGCGCAGTCAGGCCAAGCACATCCTGGGGCTTGATCAAACGCGGGCTCTTAATCAGGAAGTCAGACTGGCGGTCGCCCGATAGGTCGATGCCGACAAAGTAGCGGCCGCTCTGTGGGTGGTATTTGACCACGGTGTCGCCAACGCGCCCCGTGTAGTCTTGCACCAGACGCAAGGGGGTCGCGTACTGTTTGGCCAGTGCCCTCAGATCGATAGTGTCCTCGCCACTGGCGAAATCCATGAGCACATCGGCATCGTGACAGGTCGAGTCATTGGCCTGGTCATATTTGAACGTGTTTCTACCGCCCACGCCCCAGAGCACATCGCCGCCAGCACCGCCAGTGAGGACGTTGTCCACCGCGTTGCCGATGAGCGTGTCCTGCCCGGAGCCGCCAATCGCATTCTCCACGACAACGTCTCTGGCGATGGCGACGTTGTTGCGCAGACCGCCCACACTGGAGGCGGAGTTATGGCGCAAATCGATGGTTTGGTGATGCTCGAAACCGGAAAAATCCAGGGTATCGTTGCCGCCCGCGTCCTGTACTAGGAAGCGCGGCGCGCCGCTGCCGGCATGCAGGCTGCTTGAGCGATCACCGCTGTTGGCGTTGAAGCCATAAACCGTATCGTGTGCCTTGAGGCCAGACAGACGCCCCGACGTGGAGTTGCGTTGGCGTTTGAGGTGCGTCAGCCCACGCACGGCGCCGGCGCCCGTGACAATGTCACTGGCGCGAATCCTCCCTGCACTTTTGAGAAACAAATCGGCTTTGGCCTGGCCCGTCAGGTCAAGGCTCAAGCTGCCAGCGCCACTGCTTTGGTCATGGCTGAGGACGATCTCGCCGGCTCGTCCAGTGAACTGCTCAACCACGTAAAAATGCCTGATGGAGGTATTTTTCAACAGGCCGGAAAGATCGATTTTGTCGGTGCCGCTGGTGAAATCCAGAATCTCGTCTGGCTGACCCAGGGTAGAGTCGCTCGCCCTGTCGTACACAAAGACATCCGCGCCGCCACCGCCGCGCAACCTGTCCGCACCCGCCCCACCGTGAAGCCTGTTGCTCACCTCGTTTCCGTCGATTTGGTCGTCGCCCGAACCGCCAACAGCGTTTTCCAGTGTAACGCCCTTGGCGATGGATACATTGCCCTTCAGGCCGCCCACGCTGGAAAACGACTCAGCGTGCAGGTTGATGGTCTGATCCTGGGAAAACCCGGAAACGTCCAGCGTGTCATTGCCGCCCCCGTCCCAAATGCAAAAGATCGGCGCATCGTTCGCGGACTCAAGGCTCAAGTGATCACGGCCCGTGTTGGAGTTGAACCCGTAGGTCGTATCGGTCGATCGCGTATTGAAATTGGCGCCGTAGAGTTTTTGTATCGCGGCAATGTCATCTTTCATCGGCACGCACGGATGACGCCGGTGGAAGTCATGGCCCGGCTGATTGGTTTCATCCCAATAACTCATCACGCTGCAGGCCTTGGTGTCTTGCTCGTAGGGGGTCTGGGCATAGTTGTGCACTTGCTTGCCATATTCGCCAGGGTGACCAAGGCCCAGGGCGTGACCCAACTCATGAACTGCGGTAAATAAAAAGTAATCGCCGTGCGCGGGGACTTCGCGAGCACCCTGCGTTCCAATGGTGGCGTTCATGTCACCGTAATACTGATTGGGTAACTGTGACACGCCTCCACTGGTACGAGGATCGGCTGCAATGGTTATTGAGCCGTCTGCGCAGGTTGAATTCTCTTTGAATATGATAGTAGTCACGTCTTGCCACATTTGAAGTGCCTGGCGAATGGACACTTTTTGTTGTGCAGAGAACTTTTCGTCAAGGGTAAAAGACAACTCGATTTTACCGTCGCCATCGCGATCGTAATGGCGATAGCCTCGTCGCAGGATCTGGTTGGCAGCCTCATCCGTGCCGAAAGCGGGTTTCTGGGCCGGCGCCGTGGCAACGTGCGCAGGGTGTGTGAAAGCAGGTGCACTGGGTGCAGGTAATTGCGGGTGCTGTGGATGATGATCAACAAATGAAGTGGCAACGCGCATATAACATCCTTTGAAAACGTTAAGCCGACCCGAAACAGGGCCCAAGACGCGGCAACTTACTTAACCGCCAAACTAACCTCCCACATCAAAAAACCGAGCGCCAGCCCTGATAATGTTTCACGCCCAAACATATAACAACTGGATACATAAACTTAACATCCACCCACAAGAACATTCATTTACGCGCACGACACAATCAAAACCCGGTCCGAAAACAGGGAACTTAAAATACTATAAAACATATAAAGTTTAGAATTACCTCACACTTTAAACTCAGCATGGAAACAAAATCCTACACACTTAATAGTCTGGAAGTGGCTCGCATCACTGATATATCCCTGCAGATTCAAACCGCGGGATGCGCCCATTCAGCGACGGCCAGTAACCGCACTGGCGAGCATCGGCCCAGGCGCTCGGCTGGCGCAATAATTCGCGCAGCGCTTGCGATGCGATGTTCAACGCGAGCGCTTGGCCAGGGCATTGGTGCCTGCCAACGCCAAAGCTGAACAAGCGTCGATGGGGTCGCTCAAGCAGAATGCTGTCCGGGTCAGGGTTCGCTTCGGGGTCCCGGTTCGCGGCGGCCAGCAGCACGAGAACGGTATCGCCCGGCTCTAGAAGGCTACTGCCAATCGAGCAGGGCCCGGCCGCAAATCGCCGCGTGTTCTGTACCGGCGAGTCATAGCGGGCCACCTCCTCCACCAGCGCTGGCACCAGGGCCGGTACGCGCAGGATGTGCGCCAGCAGGTCAGGCCGCCGGGCGAGTGTGACCAGCGTATTGCCAATCAGACCGGCACTCGCTTCACACGTCTGGGAGAGCAAGCCGATCAGGTTAGGCGTCAGTGCATCCGGGTCACCCCACTCGCCGCGGAGAAGTTGCTTGAGCAACCCGGTCTGCTCGAGCACCGCACTGAACACCTGCCCCAGTTGCACAGCGCCAGCATCGGCGGCGCGCAAGTGAGCCTGGCTGCTCAGCGGCGAAAGACACGCGACAAAATCCCGGGTCAGCGCGGCGACCCTGTGCAACCGCTCGCCAGGCACACCCAGCAGCGAGCCGACCACAGCGACCGGCAACGTGAACATCCACTCATCGAGGCTCTGCAGGCGCCTGCTGACTTGCCTCACCACATTGGCGATATGCCCTGCGTCCAGCCTGGCCAGTGTAGGTTCGACCACCGCCCTGGGGCACTGGTGGGCCGCGCCCTCGTTCATGCGCATCAACTTGGCGAACACCTGCCCCGCCGCGCCGTCCGCGATCGCCGCAGGCACCGGCTCGTGTGAGGGGCGTACCCGGCAGTCAGGGTGCGTCAGCACGGCCTCGACAGTCCTGGCGCTGCTGGCGATCCACAGTCCCAGTTCAGCATCGAACGACAGCCCATCGTTACGCCGAAGGGCCGCGTAATAGGCGTAAGGGTCGGCATGGGTAGCGGCTTGCAGCGGTGTCATCGGGCACGTCCTGTTTGCAAAAGAAGCGTTACTATCTGCCCTCTCACACGGCAACGATTCGCTCAGGAACGAAATATGCACGCTCAGGACGAGGACACGGCGCTTTCACACGTGGCGGGGGCGATTGCGGAGCCCGCGCGCACGAAAATGCTCTGTTCGCTGATGGATGGCCACGCACGTACCAGCACCGAGATGGCGGCGATTGCCCAGGTCAGCGCCTCGACCGCCAGTGCCCATTTGGCCAGACTCAAGAACGATGGCCTGCTTACGCTGCACACCCAGGGACGTCATCGCTATTACAGCCTGGCTGGGCCGCACGTGGCCCAGGCCATCGAGGGCCTGATGGTGATCAGCCGCAACACCAGCAAGGGTTTCGTCCCGACCACGCCCACGCGTTTGCAGTTTGCGCGCACCTGCTACGACCACATGGCCGGGACCCTGGCGGTGCACCTGCACGACCATTTCATCGCATCCGGCTGGTTGGTCGGCGACGGCGCTTACCAACTCAGCGCGGCGGGTGAACAAGCCATGAACGAGTTGGGCATCGATGTGCCCGCACTGCGCACGCAGCGCCGACGCTTCGCCTGTTCGTGCCTGGACTGGAGCATGCGCCGCCCGCACCTGGCCGGTGCTTTGGGCGCGGCATTGCTGCAAAGTGTTATCCGCCGTGAATGGGTGACCCAGGACCTGGACAGTCGTGCGTTGGGGTTAACGGCCAAAGGACGCAGGGAGCTGGCAAGCCGATTTGGAATGGAGACGTGCAAACAATAAAGATCACAAAGTGGGAGCGGGGGGGGGGGGGGGGGGGGGGGGGGGGGGGGGGGGGGGGGGGGGGGCGGGGCCCCCCCCCCCCCCCCCCCC
>NZ_JANLOF010000035.1:0-16817 GCF_025466135.1 Pseudomonas sp. 14P_5.3_Bac1
CCCCCCCCCCCCCCCCCCCCCCCCCCCCCCCCCGCTCCCACATCTAGATCCCATTGCCAACCCACTATCCCGCTCGCGCTTAAAATCCCTATATAATGTGCGACTTTAGCCATTCCTGACTTTCAAGGAGCTTTAGTGAGCACGTTGCCACCCTGCCCAAAATGCAATTCTGAATACACCTACGAAGATGGCGCCCAGCTGATCTGCCCGGAATGCGCCCATGAGTGGTCCGCCAATGGCGAGGCCGAAGCAGCCGGTGATGAAACCGTGAAGAAAGACTCTGTAGGCAACGTCCTGCAAGACGGCGACACCATTACCGTGATCAAAGACCTCAAGGTCAAGGGCACTTCCCTGGTGGTCAAGGTGGGCACCAAGGTCAAAAACATCCGCCTGTGCAACGGCGATCACGACATCGATTGCAAGATCGACGGTATCGGCCCGATGAAACTCAAGTCCGAGTTTGTGCGCAAAGTCTGAATCTGCTGCCTCCATCCCGCGCCCACCGCGGGATGGCGTTTCGCCCTCTGCGTTGATCACGCGCAATATCCACACAGAAAAACCAGGAAACCTCCAATAGGCACTTGCTATTCTACGAATAAGAATTATTCTCATTGAAACCCATCAAGGAGAACGACTCATGACTTATTTGATAGATGCCTGGCTGGACCGCCCACACCCATACCTGCGAATCCTGCATCGGGAAACCGGTGAAGTCTGTGCAGTGCTGGAAGAAGAAGCGCTGAATGAGCTGCAGGACCAGGGCGATCTGGACGTGAATGGCCTGAGTTCCAGTGAACCTGGGGTGCTGAAGGAAGTGGTGCGTAATCTGTTTCTGTTCTGCTATGCCCGAGCGTTGCGCCCGACGACTGAGGTCAATGGCAAGTTCCATCCATGAGCGAGCCAACACACAGGCCCTATGTGGGAGCTGGCTTGCCTGCGATAGCCTCAACTCGGTAAGGCGTCAGACCGAGTCGTCTGCATCGCGGGCAAGCCCGGCTCCCACATAAAGCCGATGCCAGTGCTATCAGGTCTTACAGAACGTCGAGCAGCTCGACGTCGAACACCAGAACGCTGTGCGGCGGGATGCTGCCAACGCCTTGAGCGCCGTAAGCCAGTTCGCTCGGCACGTACAGACGCCATTTGCTGCCGGCATTCATCAGTTGCAGGGCTTCGGTCCAGCCGGCGATCACGCCGCCAACCGGGAATTCTGCAGGCTGGCCGCGCTCGTAAGAGCTGTCGAACACAGTGCCGTCGATCAGGGTGCCGTGGTAGTGAGTACGCACTTGGTCTTCACGGGTCGGCTTGGCGCCTGTACCGGCAGTCAGTACTTCAAACTGCAGGCCGGAAGCCAGGGTAGTGATGCCATCACGCTTGGCGTTTTCAGCCAGGAACGCCAGGCCAGCGCCAGCCGCGGCTTCAGCCTTGGCAGCCGCTTCGGCTTGCATGATTTCACGGATAACTTTGAAGCTGGCCGCCATTTGCTCTTGGTCAACGCGGCTTGGCTTGCCAGCGAACGCGTCGGTCAGGCCAGCCAGGATGGCGTCGATGCTCACGCCCGGTGGCGGGTTGTCGCGCAGTTGGTCGCCCAACTGACGGCCGATACCGTAGCTGACGCGGGTTTCGTCGGTGGACAGATTAACTTCGGACATGAAGAGGCTCCGCTGTAGGGCCATTACGAAAAACGCTGTTTTGCGTGGCGGCCCTGAACTAAAAGGGCCAGCAGACTAGCACACAAGACCCGCCGATGATGAGCCCCCCGTCCCCGGCCTCTGAGGGCCGGCAGGGAATCGATTGCTCTACGGCGATGGCGACCCTTTGTCGCACCCAGATTAAAAACATTTCAGAATCCCCCGCCTGCGCCGATACAGCCCTACACACTTTGGCTGGCTCAAACAACAACACCGTCCAGCAGACACACATCATTCTTGCGGAGCATTCGATGAATAGCTGGTTCGGCAACATCAGCGTCAACCTCAAACTCGGCCTGGGCTTCGGCCTGGTGCTGGTCCTCACGTCAATCCTGGCACTGACCGGCTGGACCAGCCTGGGCGGCCTGATCGACCGCAGCAACTGGATGAGCGACATCACCCAGCTCAATGCCTCGCTGACCAAGCTGCGCATCGTGCGCCTGCAATACATGCTGGCCAAAGGCGACGAAGCCGTGGCACAGAACGTACAGACCAGTCTCGACGCCTTCGCCGCCCAGCAACAGAAACTGCTGGACAGCTTCAAGAGCCCGGAAAACCTCAAGCTGCTCAACGAGCAGAAAGCCGTCATCACCGCGTACCAGCAGTCCCTGAACAAAATGCGCGAGGCCTACCGTAACGGTAACGCCGCGCGCCAGGTCATGGGCGACAAGGCCGACATCGCCAAGACCCAGATCGACGCGCTGGAAACCAGTGTGCAGCAGATGCCCGACAGTCCGGAGCGCTTCACCCAGTACCAGGCCGTCACGCGCGCCAAGGAAGAGTTCCAGTTGAGCCGCTATGAAGTGCGCGGCTACACCTACAATCCCAGCGCAGAGACCGAAGCCCGCGCCGCCGCACAGATTGAAAAAGCCATCAGTGGTTTGAAAAATCTCAGCGCCGCACTCGGCGCCAGCCAACAAAGCGCGTTGACCTCGCTGGAAACCGCGCTCGGCGCCTATCGCAGCGCCGTGCAAAGTTACAAGGCGGCCAACGCCAACATCGTCAGTGCCCGTGCGGAAATGACCACCCAAGGCGCCGATATCGTCACCATCAGCGACAAGCTGTACGACATTCAACTGAATCGCCGTGACGCCGAAAGTACCCAGGCCCGCAGCCTGCAACTGATCAGCACCTTGCTTGCCCTGCTGGTCGGCATCATTGCGGCACTGGTGATTACCCGTCAGATCACTCGCCCGATCCAGGACACCCTGGCCGTGGTGGAGCGCATCGCTTCCGGCGACCTGAGCCACAACATCCAGGTGACCCGTCGTGACGAGTTGGGCGTATTGCAACAAGGCATCCAGCGCATGGGCACCACCCTGCGTGAATTAATCAGCGGTATTCGCGACGGCGTAACCCAAATCGCCAGCGCCGCCGAAGAACTGTCGGCCGTTACCGAGCAGACCAGTGCCGGCGTCAACAGCCAGAAGATCGAGACCGACCAAGTCGCCACGGCGATGCACGAAATGACGGCTACCGTGCAGGAAGTCGCACGCAACGCCGAGCAAGCCTCGCTGGCCGCTGCCGACGCCGACGGCCAAGCCCGCGCGGGCGACAAAGTGGTGGCCGAGGCCATCGCCCAGATCGAACGCCTCGCTGCTGAAGTGGCACGCTCCACCGACGCCATGACGCACCTGCAGCAAGAGAGCAACAAGATCGGCAGCGTAATGGACGTGATCAAGGCCGTGGCCGAGCAAACCAACCTGCTGGCACTCAACGCCGCGATTGAAGCAGCGCGTGCCGGTGAAGCCGGTCGCGGCTTTGCCGTGGTCGCCGACGAAGTGCGTGGCCTGGCCCAGCGCACACAAAAATCCACCGAAGAAATCGAAGGCCTGGTCGCCGGCCTGCAGAACGGCACTCAGCAAGTGGCCACCGTGATGAACAACAGCCGCAGCCTCACCGACAGCAGCGTTGAGCTGACGCGCAAAGCGGGTGTGTCGCTGGAAAATATCACCCGTACGGTGTCGAACATCCAGTCGATGAACCAGCAGATTGCAGCCGCGGCCGAGCAGCAAAGTGCCGTGGCCGAAGAGATCAGCCGCAGCATTGTGAACGTGCGTGATGTGTCCGAGCAGACCGCAACGGCGAGCGACGAAACGGCCAAGTCGAGCGTGGAACTGGCGCGTTTGGGCAGCCAATTGCAGCAGATGGTCAGCCACTTCCGGGTTTAAAAAACCAAAAAGCCGCCTCGGCCGAAACCGAGGCGGCTCCACTTCTCAGACCTTAAAAGTCATCGAAGCTGTCCCGCAGGAATGTCCACACGTGATAAACACGCAGGGCACTCACTACGAGGTTCCACGTACGTCGTGCAAACTTAGACATACTCGGCCCTCCAAGCGTTGGGCCTTACCTCCAGCGCACTTACCGGAACACGTGAGCCTTTGGACGCGGGTCAATGCGTCCTTTGAGGTGGCCGGGCTAGTGGTCCTTCCGCATCAATCCGGCACGGATTACTAGCCCGTGGCGGTCGGTCCAGAATTCGCGCGCATACCCGGCTCACCTGAAAAGCGACAAACGCAGAACGAGGAAGAGCCTAACCAACATTCCTGCCGGAGGTGTGTCCAACAGTGGTCAAACATCCAGCATTTATCGATAGATTCATTGCAAGCTTTTGCGATCAAATCTGTCCAGGGACAAAGCCCGAACAGCGCTCCCTGCCAACCATCCTTTCCGTCTTGCGTGACGATGTGACTGGCAGGTAGTATCCACCCGCGGGTCGATGCGTCCTTTGAGACAGCAACCCCAGCCACTCACTGGGTTTGCAATAAAAAACCGCCCTACTAAGGCGGTTTTTTATTGCCTGCAATTGCCCTGTCAGCCCTCGCCTTCCTCGACAAACACCAGCCGATTACCAAACGGATCGCCGATGCTCATCTCCCGCGAGCCCCACGGCGTTTTTTCAACGCCAGGCTTGGCATACCGATAATCCTTGGCCAGCAATTGCTGCTGATACGCGTCCACGCCTTGCGCCTGAATCCGCACCGCTGACCCCGGCGACGCATCGCCATGATGCTCGGACAAATGCAGCACGCACTCACCCAACGACACCTGCAGATACAACGGGAAATTCGCTTCGAAGCGATGCTGCCAGTCGACCGTGAACCCGAGGAAGTCGACGTAGAATTCCAACGCTTTGACTTCGTCGAATATCCGCAGAATGGGGGTGACTTTTCCTAAGTGCATGACGACAGCTCCGTGTATGAAAGCGCCCACTATAGAGTCGAAAACCCACCACGCAAATCCCCATTGCGCGCCAAAAACCGCCCTGGCCGCTGACCATTGGCCTGCCCCTCGCTGTAGCTCAACACACCATTGATCCACACGCCGTCAATGCCTTCAGCCGCGCGTTGTGGCGCCTTGAAGTCCGCCACGTCGCGCACCCGCAATGGGTCGAACAACACCAGGTCAGCCCAATACCCTTGACGAATTTCCCCACGCTCGGCCAAGCCAAAGCGCGCCGCCGACAGCCCGGTCATCTTGTGCACCGCCGTGTGCAGCGGGAACAACCCCACGTCCCGGCTGAAATGCCCCAACACCCGTGGAAACGCGCCCCACAAGCGTGGATGCGGGAACGGGTCTTCCGGCAAGCCATCAGAGCCCACCATCGACAGCGGATGCGCGAGGATGCGTCGTACATCCTCCTCATCCATTCCGTAGTACACCGCCCCCGCCGGTTGCAGGCGACGTGCTGCGTCCAGCAGCGAAACGTCCCACTCGGCGGCAATATCCTGCAAGTCGCGCCCGCCGACTTCCGGGTGCGGCGTCGACCAGGTGATGGTGATGCGAAACGCATCGGTGACCTGCTTGAGGTCCAGGGTCGAAGAGCTGGCCGCATAGGGATAACAATCACAGCCCACCGGGTGGGTTTTTGCAGCCAGTTCCAGCGACGCCAACAGCTGCGGACTGCGCCCCCAGTTGCCCGCACCGGCGCACTTGAGGTGGGAAATAATCACTGGTGCCTTGGCGTGTCGGCCGATCAAAAACGCTTCGTCCATCGCTTCCAGCACGGGCTCGAATTCGCTGCGCAAATGCGTGGTGTACACCGCACCAAACGCCGTCAGTTCTTCACTGAGTTGCAGCACTTCATCGGTCTGGGCATTAAACGCGCTGGCGTAGGCCAGGCCTGTGGATAAACCCAGCGCGCCAGCCTCAAGACTTGCTCGCAACTGCACACGCATGGCACCGATTTCATCCGGCGTGGCGGTACGGTGCAGGTCATCCATATGGTTGCTGCGCAGCGCCGTATGGCCGATCAACGCCGCGACATTGACCGTCGGATGAGCGCTTTCCACAGCAGCGCGGTAATCGGCAAACCGCGGGTAAGCGAACGCCTCACGCGTGCCCAGCAGGTTCATCGGGTCCGGCGGATCGCTGCGCAACGTCACCGGCGAGGCGCTGATGCCGCAGTTGCCGACAATCACCGTGGTCACGCCCTGGCTGAGTTTGGGCAGCATCTGCGGATGGCGGATCACCACCGTGTCGTCGTGGGTGTGCACGTCAATAAACCCCGGCGCCAGCACACGACCCTGCGCCTCGATCTCATGCTCGGCCTGCGCAGTCGCCAGGTCGCCGATTGTCTCGATACGCCCGTCACGCAGCCCTACATCGGCGACATAACCTGGAGTGTTGCTGCCATCAATGATCAGCGCCTGGCGAATCAGCGTGTCGTACTTCATATCAATCTCCAAGCGGCAGGCTATCGGGGCCGCCGCGATAATCGTCCAGGGCCAGCTTGATCCGGCGCAGGCGTTCCTGGTTCTCGTCCGGCATGACCAGCGCCAGCTCGGTGGCGAGCAGGTCGATGGCCAACAGCATTCCGTAGCGCGCCGCGGTGGGCTTGTAGATAAAACTGGTTTCGGCCGGCTGCAGCGGCAACAACACGTCCGCCAGCTGCGCCAGTGGTGAATCGGCCAAGGTGATGGCGACGATGGGCGCATCGTAATTGCGCGCCAGCCTCACCACGTCCAACAACTCGGGCGTGAGGCCAGAGAGCGAGCACACGATCAGAGCCTGCTCAGGGCCCAAGGTCGCGGCGGTGACGCGCATCATCACCGGGTCGCGGCAAGCGGCAATCGGGTAACCCAGGCGCACCAGTCGCACTTGCAACTCTTCACTGCACAGGCTCGACGGGCCGCCCATGCCGAATGCGTGAATCATCCGCGCCTTGCCCAACAGGCTGACGGCATCGACAAAACTCGCCTGGTTGAACCCCGACAGATGCTGACGCAAGGTCAGTTCGATATCGCCGAGAATCTGCCGATGAAACGCCGACTGCTCCGGCAACCCCGCCGGGTCCAGGAAGCGGCTGCCCACCCCGCTGGCCTGGGCCAGTTGCAAGCGTAAATCGCGCAAGTCGCGGCAGCCGACGCTGCGGGCAAACCGCGACAAGGTCGCTGTGCTGACTTCGGCGCGTTGGGACAACTCCTCCAGGCTGGCCGACGCGGCAAAGCCCACGTCATCGAGCATCAGCTTGGCGATACGTCCTTCGCCGGCGCTGAAGGAGTCCTGGCGGGCGCGGATCTGGTAGAGGATGTCCATCGGGGCTCCGGATTACAAATGAGGCTCATAAAACAAGCGACAGACCGTAAGTCAGACCGAACGCGACCACCGAGATCAACGTCTCCAGCACGGTCCAGGTCTTGAAGGTCTGGATCACCGTCATATTGAAGTATTCCTTGATCAGCCAGAAGCCGCCGTCGTTGACGTGGGAAAAGATCACCGAACCCGCGCCAGTCGCCAGCACCAGCAACTCAGGGTGTGGATAACCCAGGCCCATGGCGACGGGCGCGACCACACCGGAGGCCGTGGTCATGGCCACGGTGGCCGAGCCGGTGGCGATGCGCATCAGCGCAGCAAACAACCAGCCCATCACCAGCGGCGACAGATGGAAGGCGTGGGCCAGGCCGAGAATTTCATTGGTGACGCCCGCGTCCACCAAAATGCGATTCAAGCCACCACCGGCGCCCACCAGCAAGGTGATGCTGGCGGTCGGTGCCAGGCATTCGTTGGTGAACTTGAGGATCGCCTCGCGGTTGAAACCCTGGGCCAGGCCCAAGGTCCAGAAGCTCACCAAGGTGGCCACCAACAGCGCGATCACCGAGTTGCCGATAAACAGCAGGAACTGGTTAAAGCCAGTGCCGGGTGTAGAAATCACATTGGCCCAGCCGCCGATCATCATCAGCACCACCGGCAACAGGATGGTGCCCATGGTCAACGTAAAGCTCGGCAGACGGGTGCGCGGCTCGCGCTCGATAAACTGGCGTTCCAGCGGGTTCTGCGCCGGCAGGTGAATACGCGGCACGATGAACTTGGCGTACAACGGGCCGGCGATGATGGCCGTGGGAATACCGATCAAAATTGCATACAGCACGGTCTGCCCAACCGAGGCGTTATACGCCAGCACCGCCATCATCGCCGCCGGGTGCGGCGGCACCAGCGCATGCACCACCGACAAACCGGCGACCATCGGCAAGCCGACCATCAGAATCGACACGCCCACACGTCGCGCCACGGTAAAGGCAATCGGCACCAGCAACACAAAACCGACCTCGAAAAACAGCGGCAGCCCCACCAGGAAGGCAATACACACCATCGCCCAGTGCGCATTGCGCTCGCCGAAACGGTTGATCAGCGTACGCGCCACCTGCTCGGCGCCGCCGGACTCGGCCATCATCTTGCCGAGCATGGTGCCCAGCGCCACCACCAGGGCAATGTGCCCCAGGGTTTTACCCACGCCCGCCTCGTACGAGCCCATGATGGTGTCCGCCGGCATGCCGGCCATCAGCGCCAGGCCAATGGACACCAAGGTGATGACGATAAATGGGTTGAGTCGGTAACGTGCGATCAGCACGATCAATGCAATGATGGCGATGGCAGCGTATGCCAACAGCCCCAAGCCCAGTGGTGCGGCCATGCGGTACTCCTTGGAAAGGGTCACGTCGAATTGGTTGTGAAACTCATAAATCATTCCTCGATTAAATTTTCAATTTCTATGAAAGTAATTTTCGCCCACGGATAAGTGCTGTCGCTTGGGGACATGCCCAGCGCCAGCCAATGAAAATCCGAGGGGTGTTCTTACATGAAGTTTTTGCCGCGCCGAAACTCAACCGCAGGGGCCGAGTCTGAGAGGGCAGCCCTACCGTCGTTCAGGAATCCCGACAATGAATCGCAAGACTCTGCTTGTTCCTTTCGCCGCCAGCGCGCTGTTGCTGGCGTTCTGCAGCAGCGCCTCGGCCGCCGAGAATGCGGCGCTGAAAAAATGCATGGACAGCGCCAACACCACCGTCGACATGGTCAATTGCAACGTCAAGGAAACCAAGGTCCAGGACGACCGCCTGAACAAAGCCTATAAAACCGCCCTGGCCGCCCAGGAAGGCGACCGCAAGCAGAAGCTGCAGGACGTGCAGCGCCTGTGGCTCAAATACCGTGACGCCAATTGCGCCTTCGCAGGCAGTGCCACGGGCGGCACCATCGACCAGGTCAACGGCTCCGGCTGCGTGCTGGACATGACCCAGACCCGCGCACAGGAACTCGAAGACCTGGTCGGGCCGTGATCAGTTACTCATGATGAACGCGCGCACGCTTTAACAGCTTCTTGCAGCGCTCGGACAAATGCAGCACCCGCAGATGTTTGCCGGCCTTGCTGTAGCGCTCTCGCAAGGTCATCAGCGCGGCAATCGCCGAGTAGTCAACAAAGCTCAGGTGACGGCAATCCAGCGTTACCTGAGCCGGGTCGTTGGCCGGGTCGAACTGGTTCAGAAACGGCGTGGTCGAGGCAAAGAACAACGTGCCATGCAGGCGGTACAGCTTGCTGCCGTCGGCCTCCAGATGTTCATCGGCATACAGCTCGCGCGCCTGTTGCCAGGCGAAGTTCAGCGCCGCAATCACAATGCCGCACAGCACGGCCGTGGCCAGGTCGGTAAACACGGTAATTACCGTCACCGCCAGAATCACCAGCACATCATTGACCGGCACTTTGTTGATCACCCGCAACGACGCCCAGGCGAAGGTCTGCTGCGACACCACAAACATCACGCCCACCAGCGCCGCCAGCGGAATCCGCTCGATCAGCGGCGACAGAAACAAAATGAACAACAGGATCATCACCCCGGCAAACACCCCGGAGAAACGCCCGCGCCCGCCAGAGCTCAAGTTGATCACGGTTTGCCCGATCATCGCGCAACCGCCCATGCCGCCGAACAGGCCCGAGACCATATTCGCCGCGCCCAGGGCCACGCTTTCGCGGTCAGGGTAGCCACGGGTCTCGGTGATTTCGTCGGTGAGGTTCAAGGTCAGCAGGGTTTCCAGCAAGCCGACCATCGCCATCAGGAACGCATAGGGCGCGATGATGCCGAGGGTTTCCAGGGTCCAGGGAATTTGCGGCAGCGCGAAGGTCGGCAGGCCACCGGCGATGTGCGCCATGTCACCCAGTGTGCGGGTTGGCAGGCCGAGCAGGTACACGGCCAAACCGACGCCGAGGATCGCCACCAGCGCGGGCGGCACGGCGCGCGTCAGGCGCGGCAGCAAATAGACAATCGCCATGGTCACCGCCACCAGGCCGATCATCACGTATAACGGCGTGCCGCTGAGCCAGCTTTCGCCGCTTTTGAAATGTTCCAGTTGCGCCAAGGCGATGATGATCGCCAGGCCGTTGACGAAACCGAGCATCACCGGGTGCGGCACCATGCGCACCAGCTTGCCCAGGCGCAACACGCCGAACGCGACCATGATCAGCCCGCCCAGCAACACCGTGGCCAACAAGTACTCCACGCCGTGTTGCACCACCAGCGCGACGATCACCACCGCCATCGAACCGGCGGCACCCGAGACCATGCCGGGCCGGCCACCGAATAACGCGGTGAGGGTGCAAATGATAAAGGCGCCGTAGAGCCCCATCAGCGGGTTGAGGTGGGCGACCAGGGCAAAGGCGATGCATTCGGGCAGCAGCGCAAAGGACGTGGTGAGGCCGGCCAGGGCATCGGCGCGCAGACGAGTGAGGTTCATGAGGTACCAGGGCGTTGCGGGGAATAAGGCGGGGAATGGTACGGAATTGCAGGGAGTGGGGCCAGTAAAGCGTAACAACAAATGACCGAGGCGCCTTCATCGCAGGCAAGCCAGCTCCCACATTGACCGAGTCATTCAAGCAACACTCGGTCAATGTGGGAGCCGGGCTTGCCCGCGAAGGCAGCACCGCGGTGCTAAGCGAACATCACACCATTTCGTTGCGAATCCACTCCACCACCGACGTACGCTTCGGCGCCCAGCCCAGCAGTTCACGGGCATGCTTGCCCCGCACGCGGCTGTTGGAGCCCAGGCCATAGTTGGCCATTTCATAGCCCCACTCGGCTTCAGCATCCGCCAACGGCCAATCCTGCGGCTTGCCCAGCTTCAACGCTTCGGCAATAGCAGTGGTCATGTCGACAAACGCCGCTTCACCGCTTTCCACAAAGTAGAAGGTGCCCGGCACATTCTTCTCAAGCGCCAGCAGGTACAGCGCTACCACGTCTTCGATGTGCACGTTGGACCAGATGTTCTGCCCAGTGCCCACATGGCGCACCACGCCACTTTTGCGCGCCTGCTTGAGCAGCCGCGGCAATTGCACGCTGTCACGCTTCACACCCAGGCTGTGACCATAAATCAGGGTGTTGCAGATCACCGCCGAATTCACGCCGTCTTTGGCCGCCGCCAGAATCAGGTTATCGATGGCCACGCGCGCAGCCTTGTCGACGGTCGGCTCCGGCAGGTTGTCTTCAAAGTAGATGACATCGCTGGCCTTACCGCCCGACGCATCGCCAACGATGCTCGAACCGCTGGTGTGCAGGAAGGGCTTGTTCGAGCCCTTCAAGGCGGCCAGCAAGGTTTCGACGGCAGCGCGATGGTCGCTGCTGGCGGCGTTGATAACTGCATCGGCCTTCGAAGCCTGCTCGGTCAACACGGCCGAGTCATCCAGGGTGCCGATCACGGGCGTGATGCCCAGGGTTTTCATTTCAGCGGCTTGTTCGGCGCTGCGCACCAGGCCGGTAATGGCGTGGCCAGCCTTGACCAGGCCAGTGGCGATGGAGCCGCCGATAAAACCTGCTGCGCCGGTAACGAATACATTCATGGAGTGTGCTCCTGACGGGATAAGTGATGGGTCCAGTATCGAGGACTCATCCCTGTCGAATAAGACCGTATTGCCCAATTCAATCTTGCGCACAGGTCACGAATCAGCAGGCATACCGCGCCAGCTTGGTCTGAATGAAGTCCAGGAAACACTGGATACGCAACGCCAATTGCGAGTTGCGATAGAACACTGCGTGGATCGGCTGGCGATAACCACTGTTAAACGCCTCCAGCACCGGCACCAGCCGCCCGGCATTGATGTCTTCGACCGTCATGAAGTTCGACAGGCAGCAAATGCCCTGCCCTTCCAGCGCCAACTGGCGCAGGGTTTCGCCACTGGAGGCAGCGATGCTCGGCTGGATCAGCCAACGGTCACCTTCCACATGGCGCAACGGCCAATGGTTGAGGGTTTCGGTCTGGGTGAAGCCCAGCAACGTATGGTCCGCCAACTCGGCCACCGTGGTCGGCGTGCCGTGTTGCTTGAGGTAGTCGGGGCTGGCGAGGATATGCAGCGGCGTGCAGCCAAGGGAACGGGCATGCAACGTGGAGTCGGCCAGGGCGCCGATACGGATGGCAATGTCGGTGCTCTGTTCCAGCAGGTCGATGATCAAGTCATCGCTGTTCAGCTCCAGCTGGATGTCCGGGTAGAGGCTGCGAAACTCGGCGATGTACGGCACGATCCCGTGCAGCATGAAGGGCACGGCGGCGTTGATGCGCAGCCGCCCGGCCGGGTTTTTCTGGCGCGACGACAGGCGCTCTTCCAGATCATCCATCTGCGCCAGAATCACCTTGGCCTGCTCGAAGAAGTACTTGCCCTCTTCGGTCAGGTCCATGCGCCGCGTGGTGCGGTTGATCAGCGTGGTGTCGAGCTTGGCTTCCAGGCGCGACAAGGTGCGGCTGACCGCCGACGGCGTCTGCCCGACCTGCTCCGCCGCGGCGGAAATCGAACCGCACTCAATCACGCTGACGAAGATCTGTAACTCATCGGATCGGGCTTTCACAGGCTGTCCTTCTTGATCGGTGGGTAGCAGCTTACACCGACAGGTTAAACACCTGCGCCAGATGCTGCTCGTAGCGCGCCACGTCCGCCTCGATGGCCGGGCGTTTCATCACGTCTACGCACAGGAAGGTCGGCAGGCCGGTCATGCCGAGGAACTCGTTGGCCTTGTGGAACGGGAAGTACACCGCGTCCACGCCCTTGGCTTCGAAGAAATCGGTCGGGTCGTCGAAGGCTTGCTGCGGCGCGTTCCAGGTCAACGACAACATGTACTGTTTGCCCTGGACCAGACCACCGCTGCCGTATTTTTGCGACGCATCGGCACGCGTACGGCCATCGCTGGCATACAGGCTGCCGTGGCCTTCGGTGAAGACTTCATCGATGTACTTTTTGACGATCCACGGCGCGCCCATCCACCAGCCGGGCATCTGGTAGATGATCACATCGGCCCAGAGAAATTTGGCGACTTCTTCGGCCACGTCGTAGCCTTCATCGATGTGGGTGACTTTGACGTCGATACCGCCACGGTCCAGCACCGCCACGGCGGCTTCATGCAGGGTGGCGTTATAGCGGCCGTCGGAATGGGCGAATTTCTTGCCGCCGTTGAGCAGGAGTACTTTTTTCATGGGAAGGAATCCAAAGGGCTGAAAATGTCTGCCGGCAGGCTATCGACATTCAACCCTTGGAATAAGCAGCAGTGCGGCAAAATACATTTGACCCAAACGCACGAATAACGCCGCACTCTTGATTTAACCACTGATCAGCAAATGACCGCCCAACAGCGCCATGCCGATAAAAAATACCCGTTTGAACAGCACCGCGCTGATGCGCTGACGCAGTGCCTGGCCCAGCCACATGCCCAACAGCGCAGGCACCAGGGCCAGTAGGGAGGCATTCATTTCGCCGCCGCCGAGGGTGCCACGCCACGCCAGCCCCGCCGCCAGCGCCAAGGTGGAAACGGTGAACGACAGCCCCAGCGCCTGCACCAACTGATCACGGTTCAAGCCCAAGGCTTGCAGATACGGCACGGCGGGAATCACGAACACGCCGGTGGCCGAGGTGATGATGCCGGTGACCAGCCCGCACACCGGCCCCAGCCAGCGCTCGGTGTGAGGCTGCACCGTGAACGTGGGCAGAAACAACCCACTCAACGCATACACCAGCAGCGCGCCCCCCAACGCGCGAACGACCCAATGGCCGCCGTCCATGCCCAGCCATAGCGTGCCGAGCCCGGTGCCGAGGAAAATCAGCACCAGCATCGGCCACAGGCGTTTGAGCAACGCGCTCAAGTGGCCGCCGAATGCCAGTTGCCAGAGGTTGGTCACCGTTGAGGGAATGATCAGCAATGCCGCAGCCTGCGCCGGAAGCATAGCCAGGCCGAGCATGCCCATGGCCACGGTGGGCAGGCCCAGGCCAATCACGCCTTTGACGGTGCCGGCCAGCAGGAAGGTGCCGATAACCAATAGGGTCAGGGCCGCGCCGAGGTTTTGGTAGTACGCCAGGAAGGTAGTCATGGGGGGATTGTGCGACGTTAAGGCGGTTATGAAAATTCGCCATATACTGAGGCAGCCTCTTGTTTTGCGTGAGGCTCAGATCGCTATCGCAGGCAAGCCAGCTCCCACATTTGGAATGCGTTTCAACTGTGGGAGCGGGCTTGCTCGCGAAGGCGCCAGCCCAGTCACCGAAGAGCTTCAGCCATGCACTTTGACCTGATCGACCTGCGCCTCTACCTGCACATCCTCGACACCGGCAACATCACCGCCGGCGCGGCGCGCAGCCATTTATCCCTGGCCGCCGCCAGTGCGCGCATCCGTGCGATGGAAGCGTCATTGGGCATCGAATTTCTTGAGCGCGGCCGCCGGGGCGTCACACCCACACCCGCGGGCAAAGCCCTGGCCCGCCACGCGCGCTTGCTGCTGCAACAAGCCGAACACCTGCAACAAGACCTCGCCGAATACGCCAGTGGCGTCAAAGGCCAGGTGCGCCTGCTGTGCAATACCACCGCCCTGAGTGAATACCTGCCGGAATTGCTTGCCGATTTTCTGCGCGAACACCCCAACCTCGATATCGACCTGCAAGAGTTGCCGAGCCTGCGCATCACACAGGCCTTGCGCCAGGGCACCGCGGACCTGGGCATCATTTCCGACGCAGTGGACACCCACGGCCTGCAAACCCTGCCCTTTCGCGACGACCCGCTCGTACTGATCATGCCCCTCGACCATCCGCTGACGACCGCGAGTTTCATCGACAGCCTGCAATACGACTACGTCGGCCTGGCCGCCAACAGCGCATTGGCGGTGTATTTGGAGGAACAGGCGCTGCACGCGGGCTTTCGCCTGCAAACCCGCATCCGCGCCGATGGTTTTGATGGGTTGATTCGCATGGTCGCGGGCGGCGCCGGCCTGGGCATCGTGCCCCAAGCGGCACTGGAGCGCTGGCCGCTGCAGCGCCGCTTCAAAGCCCAACCGCTGCATGAAGAGTGGGCCCGCCGCACGCTGCTGTTGTGCGCGCGCTCCTTCGAACAATTGCCCGGTTACGCCAAGGCTTTGTTCGACGCCCTCGCCCTGCCCTTGCGGAAAAACCCGTAATACACCGCCGACAGAATCATCAGGAACGGCACGCCAAACACCAGCGTCATTTTGAACGCCTCGGTGAAGTACGTGGTGATCATCACCGCGCCCATCAACACCAGGCCCAGCAGCGTGCTGTAGGGGAACAAGCGCAGTTGGAACGACAATTTCGCCCCGCCATGGCGCTTGCGATAACGGCGGAAAAACAGGTGCGTGAGGAAGATCATGAACCAGGTGAAGATCGCGCCGAACATTGAGATCGCCATCATCAGCGTAAACGAGCTTTCCGGGTACACCACGTTCAGCAAGGTCGCCAGGGCGATGCCCGAGCTGGACAACAGCAAGGCGTTCAGCGGAATCCCACTCTTGCTCAAGGCGCCCATCGACTTGGGCGCAAAGCCTGCGCGCGCGAGGCTGAATATCATGCGCGTGGTGATGTAGAGCTGGCTGTTCATCGCCGACAGCGCCGCAATCAGAATCACAAAATTCATTACCCCGGTGGCGCCGGGAATGCCGATGGTCTGCATCACCGTGACGAACGGGCTCTGGGTCTGACCGGCCTGGTTCCACGGCACGATGGCCAGCATCAGCGCCAGGGTCAGCAGGTAAAACACCACCAGCCGCACGATGGTCGCGCGAAAGGCTTTCTTCACTGCCTGTTCCGGGTCGGCGGCTTCACCGGCGGCCACCGCGATCATCTCCACGCTCAAGTAACTGAAGATCGACACGATCACCGCGATCCACATGCCGCTCAAGCCATGCGGGAAAAAGCCGTCGTGGGCGGTGTAGTTCTGCACGCCGTACGCCGGGTTGCCGGAGCCGAACACCACGTACACCGCAAGGATGATGAAGCCGACGATGGCGCTGATCTTGATCGTCGAAAACCAGTATTCGAAATTGCCGAAGGTCTTCACGCTGATCGCATTGAGCAGGATCAGCACGCTGGAAAACGACACGATCCACACCCATTCCGGCACGTTGGCAAACCAGTACTTCATGTACATCGCCACCGCCGTGACCTCGGCGCCCACCGCCAGCACAATCGCGGCCCAGTAGGCGTAACGCACCAGAAACCCGGCCAGCGGGCTGATGTAGAACTCGGCGTACGCGCCGAATGAGCCCGAGGTGGAATGCGCCACCGTCATCTCCGCCAGGCAGCCCATCAACAGCAAGGTGATCAGCGCGCCGATGGCGTAGCTCACCAGCACGCTGGGCCCGGCATAGCCGATGGCATAGGCGCTGCCCATGAACAGCCCGGTGCCGATGGCGCCACCGATGGCGATCATACTCATCTGGCCGGAAGTGAGCTGGCGCCGCAGGCCCAGTTCGCGGTGGGTGATCTCTGCAAAACCGTTGTCGGGTGTGGTCACGTGGTGTGCCCCTTTATTATTGTGATTTGTTACTGCCGGTGCCGAACCCTGTGGGAGCTGGGGTTGGGGGGGGGGGGGGGGGGTGTTATAA
>NZ_JANLOF010000031.1:0-14107 GCF_025466135.1 Pseudomonas sp. 14P_5.3_Bac1
ACAATCTCGGGGGCGGGGGTGTTTTGGGGGGGCGCGGGCCACCCCCCCCCACCACAGGGGATGTGGCGGCCTTTTATGCTGCGATGGTGGCGGGTCAGTGGGCCCAACTGTCACTGATGCACCGCCATCGCAGGCAAGCCAGCTCCCACATAGGTTCTTGGTCGCTTCCGAAGCGTGTGTGCCGCAGGTAAACTGCGTTTCCCGTGTAAATGTCTGCAGGCTGGAGTCGGTAATGCGTAAAGATAAGAAACAGGTGATTGGTGACGAGATTGGCGACGACCAGATCAAGTTGTTCCTGGACTTCGAGCCGGTTGACGCGACTTCACCGTCCCTGCACAAACTGATCAAAGCCTACCGTGGCTTGCGTATCGACGACTTCGCGCGGTTCCTGGGCTTTTTCAAGGAAGCGGGCCTGGATCTGGATGGCAAGGACGAGCATGGCCAGACCTTCGTTGACCTGATCAAGGATCAGCGCAACGCCGATGAGTACATCGAGCTGATCAACACCGCTCGCAGCTGAGTGCCCGAGACCTAAAAAAACGCCCCGTTCTCATGCCGAGAGCGGGGCGTTTTTTATTGCGTCAATGCCTTATGCGTAGCTTTCGGCTTCGTTGCTTTGCTCAACCAGTTCCAGGCTGATGTTGTTCTGCGTATTGATCTTGCGATACAGCTCGGCATCGGTCTCCAGGACTTTTTCGCGCGCCGGGAAGATCTCGTGCAGTTTGGCCGCCCACTCGCCCGCAGCCTTTTGCGGGAAGCAGCGCTCGATCAGTTCCAGCATGATCGACACGGTCACCGAAGCACCTGGAGACGCGCCCAGCAGGGCGGCCAACGAGCCGTCTTTGGCCGCAACCAGCTCGGTGCCAAATTGCAGCACCCCGCCTTTTTTCGGGTCTTTCTTGATGATCTGCACCCGCTGGCCGGCGACTTCCAGGCGCCAGTCTTCGGCTTTCGCCTCAGGGTAGAAGCGGCGCAGGGATTCCAGGCGTTGCTCCATGGATTGGCGCACTTCGCTGACCAGGTACTTGGTCAGGTCCATGTTGTCGCGAGCCACGGCCAGCATCGGGCCGATGTTGCCGGCGCGAATCGACATTGGCAGGTCCAGGAACGAGCCGTGCTTGAGGAACTTGGTGGTAAAACCGGCGTAGGGCCCGAACAGCAGGGATTTCTTGCCATCGACCACACGGGTGTCCAGGTGCGGCACGGACATTGGCGGCGAACCCACGGCGGCCTGGCTGTAGACCTTGGCCTGGTGGTGCTTGACCACCTCCGGGTTGTCGCAACGCAGCCACTGGCCGCTGACCGGGAAGCCGCCGAAGCCTTTGCTTTCCTCGATGCCCGAGGCTTGCAGCAGCGGCAGGGCCGCGCCACCGGCGCCGAGAAACACGAACTTGGCGTCGACTTCACGGCTGTTGCCGCTGTTGACGTCCTTGATGCTCACGGTCCAGCCCGCGCCGTTGCGCTTGAGGCCAGTGACGCGCTTGCAGTACTTGACCTGCGCATCCGGTGCGCTGGTCAGGTGCGACAGCAATTGATTGGTCAGGGCGCCGAAGTTGACGTCGGTGCCATTCATCACGCGGGTGGCAGCGATTTTTTCGTCGAGCGGGCGGCCCGGCATCATCAGCGGCATCCACTCGGCCATCTCGCTGCGGTCTTCGGTGTAGTGCATGTCCGAAAACGCGTGGTGCTGGCTGAGGGTTTCAAAGCGCTTTTTGAGGAAGGACACGCCTTTGTCGCCCTGCACGAAGCTCAGGTGCGGCACCGGGCTGATAAAGGATTTGGACGAGCCAAAGGTGCCTTTTTTGGTCAGGTACGCCCAGAACTGCTTCGACACCTCGAACTGGGTGTTGATGTGCACGGCTTTCTTGATGTCGATGGAGCCATCGGCGGCCTGCGGCGTGTAGTTCAGCTCACACAGCCCGGCGTGACCGGTACCGGCGTTGTTCCACGGGTTGGAACTTTCCGCGGCACCCGAATCCATCAGCTCAACGACTTCCAGCTTGAGGCCGGGGTCGAGCTCTTTGAGTAGTACGGCCAGGGTGGCACTCATGATGCCGGCCCCTACCAGTACTACGTCGACTGCTTCGTTATGCGCCATTTAACGCGTCTCCAAAATCTGCAGCACCAAATTGACGGCATGGCTGCCAGGAGTGACGGGGCGGTTCACGTGTTGCCCCAGGTTACCCATGGCCAGGATCGCCATGTCCGATTCGCAATTCTTTGCAACTTCAGCACACGCTTCCTGCCGGGCTAATCTGCCTATGAACGCATTCATAGGCGCCTGTGGCAATTCGACTTATGGTCAAAGCGTGCGATTTGTGCAACCAATCCGTAGCGGACAGGCTCAAGCTCCGGTGTTTGAGGAGTGCTCGGTCCTGTGTGGTTGGGCTGTTCCAGACGCTGATGGTGCTTGTACAAACGCCAAACTATTCATTTGCTCGCCACACTCTTGTGAAGTTGTGAAAACCCGTTTTTTCACGCTCTTTTGAAGACGTGAACCTCAAAAAAGGGCTGCCCCAGCCTGGCACCTGGCCCGCAAACCTCTGCCGACACGCGGCAAAACGGGCAAACAACTCAAGTGGCCGAGCGCAATGGCAGCTCTGGCAGATTCGGTAAGGCGGGTGGGTTGCAAAGAAAACAGCAAGCGCGCCAGCTTCACTCGATCTGTGTGGGCGGCTCTCTGTGGGCGATTGTTGGGTTAATACCGAGGCATTAACGATGCTGCGAGGCCCGATCAGGAGACGTCCTTATAATCGGGGGGAGATTGTAGCGAAGAACGCCGGGGAAATGGGCGTGTTTTATGACTTTTATTCGTGTCTTGGTCAGGAGGCCAACGCATGCCGCGGTTGTGCGTGCGTAACCTTCGGGCTGACCCGCGCGCTTGCCGGCAGCGGGCGGTGCATCCAGCCCAGGTGAGTCTCCGACACTTCCACCCAACCTTCGCCGACAGGCGGCAGGCTGCACTGCTTGAACGCCAGGCAATGGCCGTGCGCATCAAGCAGCGCATAGTGGCGATGACGGGCGTGTTGCATGAACAATGACTTGAGAAGGCGCATGGCTTTGTACCTGTTGCGTTACATGCTTGAAGGTTGCCAGTGTGGCATGACATTGGAATGACGGATTTATGCGAAATTGTAATTTGAGCATGCCTTCAGCTGCCGTTCAGGATGGCTGGTGAGTGGCGCGCATGCACCGTTATACTGGCGCCCTGTTTGCATCTAGTCCTGGAGAAATGAGTATGTTGCAACGCCTGTTGTTCGGTTTGATCACTGTGACCAGTTTGACCCTGGTTGGCTGCGCCAACAGCCCGCAACAACTCAGCCCGCAACCTAAAGTCACCGCGCAGCTGGCGCCTGTCGGTCACGGCCAGCCGGTATCGGTGCGTGTGGTGGACGGTCGTCCGTCGCCGACGCTGGGTTCGCGTGGCGGGCTGTACCCTGAGACCGCGCTTATCTCGGTCACCGGTCAAGACGTGCTGCCCAAGCTGCAGGCCCAGGCCGAAGCCGCCGTGCGCCTGTTGGGCTTCACACCTGCCAACTCGCCGGGCGCGCCTCAGCTGACCATCACCCTGGCCGAACTGAAATACCAATCGCCCAAAGAAGGCTTGTACGTGACTGAAGCTTCCATTGGCGCGACGTTCAAGTCCGACGTCAGTGCTGGCACCCGTCGCTACAGTGGCCGCTACGGCGCATCGCTGAATCAGCGTTTCGGCATGTCGCCCAACCAGGAGACCAACACCAAGCTGGTCAGCGACGTCCTCAGCGACGCCCTGACTCGCCTGTTCAAAGACCCAAGCATCGGCCAACTGCTCAGCGCGCAGTAACCCTGCATAAAAAAACCGGGCTCAGCGATGAGCCCGGTTTTTTTACGCCTGTCGCTTTCATGCCGCGGTTTCGACATAAAAGTCCAGCACACTCACACCGGTGAGCAGGTCCAGCTCCGGCAGGTCGGCGTGCTGGTGCCCGCCCAGCGCGCAATACACCAGCCAGTGGCGATCCTGGACATTGAAGGCCAGTGCGCCAACCAGCGCCTCTTGCTCATCGTTTGGGGCGATCAAATACAGCCGATCCTGGTTTTGCGCATGCAGCATGACAAGCTCCCGGGTGTTCGAAGGGCAACAGAGTGGCTTGTTAAGGTGACGTTCAGGTGACGCTGTAAATTAATGGATACATTAATCGTACTTGGGGGACGGAACGTTTCAGCGGCAGGAGGCCGATATCACTCAGGTTTGTATCTGAGTTGATACCAGCACACTGTACGACTGAGGTTTGCGATGGCGCTGCCTGCACTGCTGATCAATGTTGTGGCTCTACTGGTGGCCTGCCCAGGCGCAGCGCTGCTGTTCATTACCCGTTTGCGCGAGCAGCGCGCACTGGCCGATCTGACCGCGCAAAGCGAAGATCGCGCGATTGACCAGCCGATGTTGTTTCTGGATGTGCGCACCGAACGGGCGCATCGTCTGGCTTACCGCGTCGGGTTTGCCTGCCTTGGGCTGGCGCTGGCCACGTCCTGGCTCAGTACTCACCTCTAAAAAACACCACAAAACAAATGTGGGAGCGGGCTTGCCCGCGAATGCAGGGTCTGAGTCGATACATCCTTGACTGAGCCACCACTTTCGCGAGCAAGCCGGCTCCCACATTTTGCTTCGGTGTTTACAGTGGAATCCCGGCTTTAACCCGATATTGATTCCTCACCGGCGTCGCGTACTGCACCACCAGGTACGGGCGATGCTCGGCCGGGCACTCACTCAAGCGCCGCTCCCACTCCGCTTGCGCCTTGGCCAGCTCATCGGCCGGGAACACCTCGGCCGCCGTCGGTACCTGCAATTGCGGGTCGGCGTCGCTCCACTGCGCGTACGCCAGGTAATGCACCGGGAACAGGCGATAGCCGCCGAGAATCTGCCGGTCCATTTCCACCGCCAGCAGCTTGGTGTCCTCGAAACGCTCGGTGATCGGCGGCGCAAAATTCACATGCACACGGCCCTTGTAGCCGGTGATGCCCAGAGCGATGCTCACATCATCCTCGCCCGGCGCCTTGCTGTAGGTGCCGGTGGTGGCGCGGATATACAGTTCACGGGCCTTGGCCGTGTCGCAGGGGTCGTATTCGTAGCTGATCGACACCGGCGTCAGGTTCAGCGACTGGATCACCTCGGCAAACGGCTCATCCTTGCGGCTGACGTGAAACATCTTGAGGATCGCCGATTCGGTGCGATCATCGCCATCCTTGGCCCGGCCTTCGGCCTGGGCGATCCAGATCGACTGACAGTCGTTGCGGATCGAATGGTTGATGTAGGCCGACAGCAGGTTATACGCCGCCATTTTTTCCTTTCGCCCGGTGATCGAGCGGTGCACGATGAAGCTCTTGTTCAGGCGCATCAGGTCGCTGACAAACGGCTTTTGCAGCAGGTTGTCGCCAATGGCAATGCGCGGCGTCGGCAGGCCGGCGTGGTACACGGCGTAGTTGACGAAGGCGGGGTCCATCACGATGTCGCGGTGGTTGGCCAGAAACAGGTAGGCGGTGCCTGACTTGAGCTGCTCGACGCCGGTATAGGTAACGCCGTCGGTTGCGCGGTCAATGGTGTGGTCGACGTAATATTCGACTTTGTCCTGCAGCGTGGCCACGGTGGTGACACCGGCGAACTCGCGGCGCAACTTGCGGGCGATCATCGGCTTGAGCAGCCAGCCCAGGGCGCCGGCAAAGCGCGGGAAGCGGAAGTGGGTCAGGATGTCCAGAAAGGCCTTGTCACTGAACAGACGCGCCAGCACTGCCGGGACTTCGCTGTCGTTGTAAGGTCGGATGGTATCGAATTCGCCCATCATGCTCTCTTGTTAGAAACGGCTAGTGTAAGTAAAGGAAATATCAGGGTGCGGCCGCAATATTGGCTCTGCCGTGAATAGCCCTGTAAATAGACCGGCGATTATACGCACAAGTCACCTGGGAGACCGCGATGCTGGAAACCGAGTCGTACGATTGTCCTTATTGTGGTGAGCCGGCTGAGGCCGTGCTGGACCTTTCCGGCGGCGATCAGTCATACATTGAAGACTGCCCGGTGTGTTGCCGGCCGATAATCTTTGATCTGCAGGTGCACGGTGACGAATGGATGCTCACGGTCCGCAGCGAAAACGAGTAACAGGTACGCCCATGCAGCGAATCTATGAACCGGAAAACCTGATGGAAGGCGAGTTGCTGCAACAAATGCTCGCCAGCGAGGGCATCGAGGCGCACCTGGTGGGGCGCCATTTACTCGGTGGTACCGGCGAATTGCCGATTTTCGGCCTGCTGGGCCTGGAGGTAGACAACGACCAGGCCGTTTACGCCCGTGAGCTGATCACGGCCTACATCGGCGCGCAACCGCTGCCTGGCGACGAACCCGACAGCTTTCCCGACGTATTGGTCTGTTAGGCTGTCGGTCGGTTTACCCAAGAGTCGTGTTGCCCCATGTGTGGACGTTATGCCCTGTTTCGCTGGAACCCTACGTTTGCTGCCTTGCCGGGCTTCCCGGCCGACCAGCAGGCGCAGTGGAACATCTCCCCGAATGATTCGGTGCTGATTCAGCGCTTGAGCGAAGGCCAGCGCACCCTGGCGCGTGCGCGCTGGGGTCTGACGCCGCCCTGGCTGACTGACCTTTCCCGCACCCCCGCCCACGCCCGCGCCGAAACCCTGGCCGAACAACCGATGTTCCGTGAAGCCTTCCGCCAGCGCCGCTGCCTGCTGCCCGCCAACGGGTTTTACGAGTGGCGCGGCACCCAGCGCAAGCGCCCGTACTGGCTGACGCCGGGCGAGGGCTCGACCCTGTTTTTTGCGGCGATCTGGGAAGCGTATCCGGTGCAGGAGCAGGTGTGGCTGAGCACCGCGGTGGTGACCCAGGCGGCGCAGAGTCAGCGGAGGCCATTGATCCTGGATGCGGCGGGGCAGGAAGCGTGGCTGGATCCACAAACGCCGTTGCCTGTGTTGCAGGGTTTGCTGGCCAGTGAGCCGGCTGCGTTGCGCGAGCGGGTGTTGGCCAATATGGTCAATGACCCAAAACTGAATGGGCCGGAGTGCCTGACCCCTGGCTGAGGTTGGAGCCACTGGCCCCTTCGCAGGCAAGCCAGCTCCCACATTTGACGGTATTCACCCATCCAAATGTGGGAGCTGGCTTGCCTGCGATGGCGGCCCCAAACCCGCCACAAATCCCTAAACCTTGAACTGATTGATCAAGCGCCGCTGCTGCTCCGCCAGCTTGGTCAACTCCGCACTGGCTGCGCTCGATTCATCCGCGCCGCCCGCCACTTCATTGGCCACCTGGCCGATATTGATCACATTGCGATTGATGTCCTCGGCCACCGCGCTCTGCTCCTCGGCGGCGCTGGCGATCTGGGTGTTCATGTCGTTGATCACCGACACCGCCTGAGTAATCGTCTCCAGCGCTTCGGCCGCTTTCGCCGCATGCTGCACGCTTTCATCGGTGCGGTTCTGGCTGTCTTCCATCACCTTGACCACATCGCGCGTGCCTTGTTGCAACTGCTGGATCATGGTCTGGATTTCTTCGGTGGCCTTCTGCGTCTTCTGCGCCAGGTTGCGCACTTCATCGGCCACCACCGCGAAACCACGGCCTTGCTCGCCGGCCCGCGCTGCCTCGATGGCGGCGTTGAGCGCCAGCAGGTTGGTCTGCTCGGCAATCCCGCGAATCGCTGTGAGGATCGCGTTGATGTTCTCGCTGTCCTTGGCCAGGGTTTGCACCACGCCCACCGCTTTACCGATTTCCTGCGCCAATGCGCCGATAGACGTTGAGGTGTCGCGCACGATGAGCATGCCCTGGCTTGCGGCCTGGTCAGCGTGGCTGGCGGCTTGCGCGGCCTGGGTGGCGTTGCGCGCCACGTCCTGGGCGGTGGCCGTCATCTCATGCACCGCGGTGGCGACCTGGTCGATCTCGACCATCTGTTTGTGCACGCCCTGGTTGGTGCGAATGGCGATGTCGGCGGTGTGCTCCGACGAATCGCTGACCTTCTGCACCGAACTCACCACCTGGGTGATCATGCCCTGCAACTTGATCAGGAAGGTATTGAAGCCAGTGGCAATCGCGCCCAGTTCGTCGGCGCGGTCACTGGTCAGGCGGCGCGTCAGGTCGCCTTCGCCCTGTGCGATGTCATTGAGCATGGCCACCATTTGCTTGAGTGGGCGGGCGATGCCGTGGCCCACCAGCCAGATCACCAGCAAGCCGATGCCGGCAATCAACAGGCCCACCATGGCCATGCCGAAGGTGTCGGTCTTGCGCTGGGCTTGCAGGTCGCTTTGCAGTTTTTGCGAATCGGCCATCACCGCGCTCAGTGGCAATTGCAGCATCAACGTCCAGCGTGCTTCGGCCTGGCCGATGTTGAAGGGCAGGAACAGCTCGATGTGCCCGTGTTCCTTGTCGATGTCGTAGCGCACTTCGCCGACTTTCAACTGGCCGAGATTGGCCAGCTCGTTGCTGTCGAGCAAGTCAGCGGCTTTTTCGCCCAGCTTGCTCGCGTCCTTGGTGTAGGCCACCAGGCGACCATTGTTGGAAATCAGCGCCATTTCGCCAGCGCCGTTGTAGAGGTTCTGGTCGGCGCGGGTGAGCATGTCCTGGATGAAGTTCACCGACAGGTCGGCGCCGACGATGCCCTGGAAGGTGCCGTCGATCATGATCGGTTCGATAAACGAGGCCAGCATCACCATCGCATTGCCGACCTTGTAAGGTGCAGGGTCGATGGCGCAGGGCTTCTTGCTTTCTTTGGAGCACAGGTAGTACTCACTGGCGCGCACGCCAGTGGCGAGGATGTTCTGGTCGTTGACGTCGGCGAGTTTATCCAGGCCCAGGCTGCCATCGGCGTTGCGGTACCACCACGGCAGGAAGCGCCCGTCGGCGGCCATGCCGACGATCGGCGTGTTCACGTAGGCGGCGTCATTGTGGTCGATCGCATTGGGCTCCCAGCCGATATAGGCGCCGAGGATTTTCGGGTTGCGCACCACGGTTTCGTGCAGCAGGTTGATCAGTTGTTCGCGGCCCACTTGCAGGGCCGGTTCGCCCTTGGCGTCTTTCATGCCGAGCAGGGCGTTGGCTGTGGCCAGGCCTTTGGCGGTCACCAATGGCGCTTCCAATTCACGCTGGATCAACGTGGCCTGGGTTTGCGCCAGGGCGGTGAGCCGTTGCTCGATGACCTGCTCGAACTGCGCCTGGGTGCGTTGCTGCACCAGTTCCTGGGTGCGCGCGCCGGCGAACACCGCGTAGAGCACCAGGACAGCGACCACACTCAGCACAATGGCGCCGGTCAGTGCTGCGACAGAAAACTGAATCGACTTGAATTTCATGAACGCTCCGGGCGCAAGGGCAGGTGGGCTGCCTCTGTGTATCGGCCACGGGCTCGGGAGGCTTAAGGCTTGGCGGGCGAAATAGTGCCGAATGTCGCAAATGGACTGGTGGCCGCCGCTGTGGGCATGTGGGATGTATCTGAAAGTTAGCGGTTACACGTCTGTTGTATCTGGCGCCGATACACATGAGCGCCTAGGATACGCGCCATGTTTTCAGGGAGCGTGTTCATGAAGAAGTCATTGGCGGTAAGTGGTTTGGTTGCGGCGATGCTGCTGGCGGGTTGCCAGTCGGTAAACACCACCAGCGGCGGCGCCGTCGGGGTAGAGCGCAAGCAGTACATGTTCAGCATGTTGTCGAGTCAGGAAGTCGACCAGATGTATGCCCAGTCCTACCAGCAGACGCTGGGTGAGGCGAGTGGCAAAGGCATGCTCGACAAGACCAGTGCCAACGCCAAGCGCGTGCAGGCCATTGCCAATCGACTGATCGCCCAGGCGCCGACCTTTCGCCCGGATGCGGCGCAGTGGAAGTGGGAAGTGAACCTGATCAAAAGCGATGAGATGAACGCCAACTGCGGGCCTGGCGGCAAGATCTTCGTGTACAGCGCGTTGATCGACAACCTCAAGCTCACTGATGACGAACTGGCCGCGGTGATGGGCCATGAAATCGCTCACGCCTTGCGCGAACACGGCCGTGAAGCCATGTCCAAGGCCTACGGCATCGAGATGGCCAAGCAGGGCGCCGGTGCCTTGTTCGGCCTGGGCCAGGACAGCCTGGCGCTGGCCGATACGGTGGCCAACTACGGCATGACGCTGCCCAACAGCCGCGCCAATGAAAACGAAGCCGACCTGATCGGCCTGGAGCTCTCGGCCCGGGCCGGCTACAACCCGAACGCGGCCATCACGTTGTGGAACAAGATGGCCAAGGCTTCGGAAGGTGCGCCGCCGGAGTTCATGAGCACACACCCGGCCTCCGACAGCCGAATCGCTTCGTTGCAGGCGGCGATTCCGAAAGTAATGCCGCTTTACCAGCAGGCCAAAAAATCCTGAGTTAACGCGGACCCATGTGGGAGCTGGCTTGCCTGCGATGCAGGCGGCTCGGTCATTCAGAAATACCGAGTTGATGCTATCGCAGGCAAGCCAGCTCCCACATTGGATTGGGGTTTACAGGCCTAGATCCAGCCGCTGCTTTGCATGGCCTTGTACACCGCCACCACCGCCAGAACGAAGAACGCCGTGGCCGCCAGTCGACGAATCAAGGTCAACGGCAGTTTCTCCGCCGCAAAATTCCCCGCCAGAACCACCGGCACGTTGGCAATCAGCATGCCCAGGGTGGTGCCAATAATCACCAGCCACAGCTCAGGGTATTGCGCGGCCAGCATCACCGTGGCGATCTGCGTCTTGTCACCGATTTCGGCGAGGAAGAACGCAATCAGCGTGGTCAGGAACGGCCCGAATTTGCGCGTGGTACTGGCTTCGTCGTCGTCAAGTTTGTCCGGCACCAGGGTCCACAGCGCCGTGGCGCAGAAGCTCGCGGCGAGGATCCAGTGCAGCACCGCATCCGAGAAGAAGCTGCCGAACCAGGCCCCCACGGCACCGGCGGCCGCATGGTTGGCCAGGGTCGCGGCGACGATGCCGGCGATGATGGGCCAGGGCTTGCGGAAGCGAGCAGCAAGGATGAGCGCGAGCAGTTGCGTCTTGTCGCCGATTTCGGCCAGGGCAACGATTGCGGTAGGAACGAGTAATGAATCCAGCATCAGGTAAGTTTCCAGGGGCGGGTCGACACGGCTATGACACGTACAGCCTTCCCGCCCCGGGTAAGGTGTGCGTGTCATAGGTCTTGTCAAACCCCGGTCCGTCTGTGCGGACTCCTGGGTCGCATACGCCATGGTCTGCTGACCAAGTATGTTGACGTATGCCGGACGAGCATGGCGCTCGTGGGAGACTACTCCCCTAGGACGGAGCGGATTCTGCCTAGGCAAAACCCATTCGGCAAGCCTTCTTTTTCAAAAAGCCATCAGCCGCGTTTGGCACGATAAATGCGAAAACCATTGCCTTCGGCCTTGATTGCACACACGCCCAAGTGCTCTTCGATCAGCGGTTGGTACTTGAGGAAACTGTTGGCCACCAAGCGCAGTTCGCCGCCTTTTGCCAGGTGTTTCGCCGCTTTTCGCAGCAAGTTTTCCGTGGCGAAATAGTCGGTGTGCACGCCGACATGGAACGGCGGGTTGCTCAAAATCGCGTTTAAACCCATCGGCGCGGCGTCGATGCCGTCACCGGTCAACACCTCGGCTTCCAGGCCATTGGCCGCCAAGGTCAGGCGGCTGCTGGCGGCGGCGAACGCATCCACGTCAAGCATTGTCACCGTGTTGTGCGGGTAGCGACGCTTGACCGCAGCGCCCAGCACGCCCGCGCCGCAGCCAAAGTCGAGCAAGTGCCCGCTGGGCAGCTTGTCCAGGTGTGCAAGCAACAGCTCGGTGCCGCGATCCAGGCGACCGTGGCTGAACACGCCCGGCAGGCTCACAACCTTGAGCGGCCCTTCGGCCAGTGGCACGTCAAACACCTGCGCCAGGCTTTCCAGTTCGACTGCTTGCGGCGCATTGGCCACGGTGACCTGCCACAGCTGGCAGTGCCGCGCGTTGTCGAGCTTGCGGGGCTTGCCGAACGGAGTCATCTGCTTGGCGGCGCTTTCGATACCGCCTTTTTTCTCGCCGACCAGAAACAGCTCGGCGCCGGGCAGGCGTGCGGCCACGGCGTTGAGCAGGTAGTCGGTGAGGTCCTTGGACTTGGGCAGGAAAATCACCGCCGCATCAAAATCGCGCTCGGGCGCGTTCACGCCGAAATGGCTGCGCTCGGGGAAGCGTGCATCAAGCGCCGCCTGGTCGCCGGCATGCCAGCTCCAGCCGTGGGCATTGGGCAGGCGGCCGAGCAAATCGTCGGCGGGCAAACCTACCAGCAGCAGGTTGCCTTGAAAAAGTTCGGCCTGACGAAGCAGTACTTCACTGCGCGGATCCATGGTCTGCTCCTTGAAAAGGGGCGCAGTTTATCAACTGACGACGCGCAGCGGGGTGCCGTTGAAAAAGCTGCGAGCGTTTTCCGCCAGTTGGCCAACGATGCGCTGCCGCGCTTCGCGACTGCCCCAGGCGTTGTGGGGTGTCACGATCAAGCGAGGAATATCGCCGGCCAGCAGCGGGTTGCCATTGACCGGTGGCTCCACGCTCAGCACATCGGTGGCCGCACCGCCCAGATGGCCGCTGCGCAACGCGTCTGCCAGGGCTTGTTCGTTGATCAAGCCACCGCGCGCGGTGTTGACGATAAACGCGCCGGGCTTGAGCCGTGCCAGTTCGCGGGCGCCGATAAAGTCGCGGGTGTGTTCATTGAGCGGGCAGTGCAGGGTCAGCGCGTCGACTTGCGCGAGCAGTTCATCCAGGGGCACGCGGTCAGCGCGGGCAGGGCGGCCCGGAATTGCGCCGAGCACCACGCGCATGCCGAAGGCTTCGGCCAGGCGCGCGACGGCGCTGCCCAGTTCGCCATGGCCGAGCAGGCCGAGGGTTTTGCCCTCCAGCTCGACAATCGGGTAGTCCAGCAGGCAGAACTGCTTGGCTTGTTGCCATTTGCCCGCGCTGACGTCGCGTTGGTAGTCGTTCAGGCGTGTCGCCAGATTCAGCAACAGCATGATCGTGTGCTGCGCCACCGACGGCGTACCGTAGCCCTGGCAGTTGCTCACCGTGATGCCATGGGCGCGGGCGGCGGCGAGGTCGACGTTGTTGGTGCCGGTGGCCGAGACCAGGATCAGCTTGAGTTCGGGGCAGGCTTGCAGCGTTTCGGTATTCAGCGCGATCTTGTTGCTGATGACCACTTGAGCGCCTTGCAGGCGTTCGACCACATTCTGCGGCGTGGTGTGCGCGTAAAGTTGCAGGTCGCTGAAGCTGTTGCGCAATTCGCTGAGGTCCAGGTCCCCAAGGTCCAGGGACGGGTGATCAAGGAAGACGGCGCGGCGATTGTTCGTCATCAACTGTACCTTTTGCGACAGGGTTCGAAGGCGTAATCTGCCGAGCCTATCAGATGAAATAATCAGATACTTAATGGAGTGAGCATGTACGCCGCCGAGTTTTTGACCGTAGCCCTGATTCACTTGTTGGCGGTGGCCAGCCCCGGCCCGGATTTCGCCGTGGTGGTGCGCGAGAGTGTGACCCATGGCCGTCGCGCCGGCACCTGGACCGCGCTGGGGGTGGGCTCGGCGATTTTCCTGCACGTGGGCTACTCGCTGCTGGGGATCGGTTTGATCGTGTCGCAGTCCATCGTGCTGTTTAACGCGCTGAAGTGGGCGGCGGCGGCGTACTTGCTGTACATCGGTTTCAAAGCGTTGCGCGCGCAGCCGGCCAAGCCGGTTGCCGAGGGTGAGTTGCAGCCTGAAGTGGGTGAGCGCACTCCGCGTGCGGCGTTTACTGCGGGGTTTGTGACCAATGGTTTGAACCCCAAGGCCACGCTGTTTTTTCTGTCGCTGTTTACGGTGGTGATCAATCCGCACACGCCGCTGGCGATCCAGGCTGGATACGGTGTGTACCTGGCGGTGGCGACGGCGTTGTGGTTTTGCCTGGTGGCTATGTTGTTCAGTCAGCAGCGGGTGCGTGCGGGATTTGCGCGGATGGGGCATTGGTTTGATCGGACCATGGGGGCGGTTTTGATTGCGATTGGTGTGAAGCTTGCGTTTACGAGTATGAAGTGAGGGGTTGGGTTTGGTTTGTGCTGTGGGAGGGGGGATATATCCGTTGCTGCGGTAACGGCGGCTGGC
>NZ_JANLOF010000045.1:0-13092 GCF_025466135.1 Pseudomonas sp. 14P_5.3_Bac1
CCCCCCCCCGCTCCCACATTTTTGATCCGGTTTCTTCAGTGAGAAACCGGGTTACTTGCCGGGTGTGAGGGTCAAGCGGGTTTTCCCGTACACCTTGTCAAAGTTCTGCGGCTGCATCGGGAAGCTCAGGTATTGCGCCTTGAGCGACGGGTCGATGCCGTTCGCATAATTCGGGCTGGCCGGGTTGCCGGACTGGCCAATGCCGCCCTGGCCCATCATCGGTTCAATCTGGCCGAAGTCGACAATCATGCGCAGCGCCGGCACCTGGGTGGTGGCGAAGTCCTGGCCCCAGCGGTAGGGCGCCGGGTTCAGGGTGTTGTGGTCGCCGCCGCTGGCGAACGGGCCGCGAATCACCTGGCCGTTGGTGTTTTTCCAGGTGGTGGTGTGCAGCTTGCCCCACTGCCAGGCCTTGTGGTCGGCGCCCAATTGGCTGTCGCCAGCGGTGATCGCGGCGGCCAGGCTGCGGGCCAGGATCGCCGGCTTGTCTTCTTTTTGCGCCGTGCGCACGTCGTCCCAGAACGGGCTGTCTTCGCGGCCCAGCAGGTGGTCGGCGTTGGCGGAGTAGGACAGGTTGGCGTTGCTGATAAAGGCTTTCCAGCTGGCGCTGTTTTCCGGGCCGAGTTCGTCGAGGAAGATCTGCTTGGTGCTTTCCTGCAGGAACAGCTCGTAGATCGCCGCGTCGGCGGACGTTGGCGCCAGTCGGCCATCAAACGCCATCAGGCGATTCAGCGCCTCGCGGGCCTGGTTCGCGTCGGCCGCCGGCAATGCATCAATCGCCTGTTTCAACGGCTGGGCCATGCCCGGTGCCTGGAACATGGTCTTGAGCTTGGCGGCGAAGGGGGTGGTCTGGTCGTACTGCATGGCGATCATGCTGCGGCTGTCATGCTTGCCGGCGTTGGCCAGCTGTGCCAGGCGTTCACTGCGCTCCGGTGCATCCCAGGAGTTGGACAGCTGCATGCCATAACCGCGTGGCGCGGTGCGCTGGTTGGCGGTGCCGATCCAGCCTTGGGCCGGGTCCTGATCGTACGGGTGCAGCATCGCGTCGGCATAGCCGTCCCAGTCAAAGCGCGCGTCCCAGCCCGGCGACGGCAGCAAGCCCTGGCCTTCGCGGCGGTTGGGGAAGCGGCCGGTGACTTGCCAGCCGATGTTGCTGGCGTCGGCGAAGATCATGTTCAGGGCGATGGCGCGGATTTCCCGGGTCGCGTCCGACGCCTTGCCGGCGTTTTGCGCACGGGACAGGTCGAAAAACGCGTCCAGGCTCTTGTCGTCCTTGAAGTCGGCGGTTTGCAGGGCCAGGCCGAAACCGCTGGTCAGCGCCTGGCTGCTGTTGAGCAGGGCGCCGTGGCGAGTTTCGTAGACCACTTCACGCAGTGGCCGCTGGCCTTTGGCGAAGTAGGTTTCGTTGCGCACAGTGGCCGGCAGCCATTTGCCGTTGTTCTCGTAGTACAGCGCGTTGCCTTGGCGTTTGACCTTTTCCAGGAACAGGTCCTGGGTGTCGCCCTTGACCGCGCTCATGCTCCACGCGACTTTGCCGTTGAAGCCGGACAACAGGGTCGGCAGACCGGCAATCGAGGCGCCGACTGCCTGGTATTTGGGCGCACGGATCTGCACGTAGTTCCACGGCGACGGCGCTTGCGGCTGGGCGGCAAGGTCGCTGGCCAGCAGGCTTTTGCCGCTGCGGCTGCGTTGCGGGCCGATGGCCCAGTTGTTGGAGGTGGTGACCGCCAGGGCGTTGAGGCTGTTCAACTGCTGGCCGACGCTTTCCAGGCCCGCAAGGCCGGTGATCTGGCCCAGGTTCACGCCCTTGAGCTTGTCGGCCTCGTCCGCCGGGATTGGCTCATCCGGCGCGCTTGGCGTGAGCCAGGCGAGCTTGTCGACGCCGACTTTCTGCGCCAGCACCAACGAGGAGAGTTCTTCTTGCAGGTTGCTCGATTCGCTGAAATTCAACAGGCAGAACAACAGCGCCGAATCTTCCGGTTTCCAGTACTCGGGCTTGTAGCCGGTCTGGGCCAGGTCCGGCGGCAGCTTGTCGCGGTAGCGGAACAGGTAGGCGTTGACGCCGCGGGCATACACTTCAAAGAAGCGCTTGAGGCGCGGCGACGACGCGTTGTACAGCTCGCCGGCGCTTTTTTTCAGGTTAACCGCGCGCATGAAGCGGTCGACATCCAGCACCTCCGGCCCGGACATTTCCGCCAGACGGCCCTGGGCCAGCAGGCGCAAAGTGACCATCTGCGTGATGCGGTCGCTGGCGTGCACGTAACCGAGGCTGAACAGCGCGTCATGGAAGGTGTTGCTTTCGATCAACGGCATGCCTTGGGCATTGCGGCGTACCGACACATTCTGTGCCAGGCCTTTGATCGGCTGCACGCCGGCAACGGGTGGCAGGGTGTCCTGGGTGCTCTGGAGCTGGCAACCGGCCAGGCTTAATGCACTGGCCACTGCCGCGGCAACGCCGAACCGGGGAAGAAAATGTGAGAGGGCTGGCGAGGCCATGGCAAAGCTCCTGCGGGGGGTAGCGTCATTAAAGGCGCTACGTTAGTGAGCGCGGCGAAACGACGCAAGCAGGAGTTTGGGTTAAGCGTGAGAACTTGAGACGAATAGAGATCAATGTGGGAGTCGGGCTTGCCCGCGATGCAGGCACCGCGGTTTTTCATGTGTACCGAGGTGATGCTATCGCAGGCAAGCCAGCTCCCACAGAGATCAGGCTTTGGGCGGATTCACTTTCTGCACCAGCTCATACGCCCGAACGGTCGCCGGCCGTTCCTTGATGCTGTTGAACCAACGCTGCACGTGGGGGAAATCTTCCAGGCGCTGGCTTTGCCACTTGTGGGAAACAATCCACGGGTAGATCGCCATGTCGGCAATGCTGTAGTCCTCGCCCGCCACGAAGGCGCGGTCCGCCAGGCGCCGGTCCAGCACGCCATACAGGCGCGCGGTTTCATCGACGTAGCGCTTGATCGCGTAGGGGATTTTTTCCGGTGCGAACTGGCTGAAGTGATGATTCTGCCCGGCCATTGGCCCCAGCCCGCCCATTTGCCAGAACAGCCACTGCAATGCCTCCTGGCGACCGCGCAGGTCTTGGGGGAGGAACTGGCCGGTTTTTTCCGCGAGGTACAGCAAGATGGCGCCGGATTCAAACAGTGAAATCGGCGCGCCGCCGTCGCTCGGGCTTTGGTCGACGATGGCCGGGATACGGTTGTTGGGAGCAATCTTCAGGAAGTCTGGTTTGAACTGGTCGCCCTGGCCGATGTTGATCGGGTGCACCTTGTAGGGCAGACCGGCTTCTTCCAGAAACAGTGAAACTTTGTGACCGTTGGGGGTAGTCCAGTAATACAGGTCGATCATGAAGCTCTCCAAATGAGCGAATGCCTGCAGGTATAGGTGATGATCCAAGGGCAATAATTCAATCAAACATTTGCGTCTAACCTTAGAAGCGTTTCACACAGCCCCATCGACCAGCACCTGCAACGACTGCTGCGAGCACCGTTCAATGCGCACCCGCACGCCGTAAACGTCGGCAAACAGCGCCGGGTCAAGCACCTCATCCGCCACGCCACTGGCGTACAAGCGGCCCTGGCGCAGCACGGCAATGTGGTCGGCAAACCGCGCGGCGAGGTTGATGTCGTGCAGCACCACCACGGCGATCAGGTTGTGTTCGCGCACCAGCCCACGCACGCAGTCCATGACCTTCAACTGGTAATTGAGGTCGAGGGCGCTGGTGGGCTCGTCGAGCAACATCACCTGTGGGCGGCGCGCGATGAGTTGGGCGAGGCTGACCAGCTGGCGTTGGCCACCGGACAAAGTGCTTAACAGTTGATCGGCCAGGTGTGCGATGCCGATGCGTTGCAACGCCTCAAACGCTTCACGCAGACAGGCCTCGCTGGACAAGGGAATGCCTTCGACATGGGCCACGCGCAATGCGGCGATCACGCTTTCCATCACACTGAGGCTCAGGCCCGGCGGCAGGTTTTGCGGCATGTACGTGACGCGGCGCGCCCGCTCGGCCACGGACATGGCCGACAGGTCCAGCTCACCCAGCCTGACCACGCCTTGCATCTTTTCCAGCCCGGCCACGGCGCGCAGCAAGGTCGACTTACCGGCGCCATTGGGGCCGATCAGCGCGGTCAGGCTGCCGTGGGGCAGGGTAGGCAAGCTCAGGTCATGCACGATTTGCCGCCGGCCATAACTGACGTTGGCGTTGTGCACCGATAAGCCCTGGTTCATAGCTGCCTCCCGCGCTTGAACACCAGCACCACGAAAATCGGCACGCCCACCAACGCGGTGACGATGCCGACCGGCACGATCACGCCCGGCATGATCAGCTTGCTGGCAATCGACGACAGCGCCAGCAACAACGCGCCGGTCAAGGCGCTGGCGGGCAGCAGGAAGCGTTGGTCTTCACCCACCAGAATCCGCGCGATATGCGGACCGACCAGACCGATAAAACCGATGGTGCCTACAAACGCCACGGCGGTGGCCGACAACAAGCTGATGCGCAGCAACGAGAAAAACCGCAGGCGCTTCACGTCCACGCCAAAGCTTTGCGCGCGGTCTTCGCCCATGCGCAGCAGGGTCAGGCGCGGTGCGGCGGCGAAAGAAAACGGCATCACCACCGCCACGACCAACGCGAGGATGCCGAGCTTGTCCCAGTTGGCCCGGGTTACGCTGCCCAAGGTCCAGAACACCAGTTGCTGCAAGACATCTTCAGTGGCAACCAGTTGCAGCAGGGCCACGACCGCATTGCAACTGAACACCAGCGCGATGCCGAACAACACCAGGCTTTCCACGCCCGCGCCGCGCAGGCGCGACATGGCTTGCAGCAAAAATACCGAGGCCGCCGCGAAGATAAAGGCCGAGATGGAAATCGCCGTGTTGGCCGACACCCACAACGTGGTTACCGGAAACACGATGACCAGCGACGCGCCCAATGCGGCGGCCGACGACACGCCGAGGGTAAACGGGCTGGCCAGTGGGTTATTCAGGATCGCCTGCATCTCAGCCCCGGCCAGCGACAACGCGCAGCCCACCAGCACGGCCGTCAGCGCGTAGGGCAAGCGCACGTTCCAGATGATGACGTGGTCGGTGGCGCCGAGGTGCGAGGGGTGCAGGATGCCGTCGAGCAAAGCCGGCAGGCCCATGCCCGACGGGCCACTGGCCAGGTCCACCAGCATCGCGCAGACCAGCGCGGTGCCCAGCAGCACCAGCAGCCAGGCGCGGCGTGCCAGCAAGCGGCGGTAGCCGTGAGTGGCACTGGCGAGGTCGAGGGTTTGAGTGGTCATTTGGCTCACACACATTTAACAAACGATGAACATCCAGGTGTGGGAGCCGGCTTGCCGGCGATAGCGGTGTATCAGTCGACTGATTCAGTGGCTGACACTCTGCTATCGCCGGCAAGCCAGCTCCCACTGACTGCGTTCCAACAGGGCGATAAGTGTTACTGGGTTTTTGCGTCAATCCAGTAAGCACCCTGCAACGGCATACCCAGGAACTGCTGGTTGATTTGCTCCATGGTCGCCTGCGGGTCAAGCGTGGCGAACAGCTGCGGGTGCACCCACTTGGCCAGCGCTTCGATCGCCAGCAGGTTGTACGGCGAGTTGTAGAAGTCATGCCAGAGGCCGTGGGCATTGCCCTCGCGGATGGCCCGAAGATTGGCGAATTCCGGCCGCGCCAACACCCGATCAAACGCATCACGTGCTTCGTCAGTGCTCACGCCTGCGCCCAGGATCAAGCCCGGCTTGTGGTTGCCGGTGGCCACGTACACGTCCGGATCGGCTTTCAGCGCGTACTCGACGCTGATATCGCCCAGCGCACCCGGCACCACGTCGGCGGCGATATTGCGCCCACCGACCAGCTTGATCACTTCACCCATGCCGCTTTTGCCGGTGGTGTGCCCAGGCGCCTGCCAGGCACCGGCCAGCAGTTCCAGAAACACGCTCGGGCGCGGCCCCGCCGGCAGCGTGGCGACGGCGTCGGTGATGACTTTGATGTGCTGGTCATAGAAGGCCAGGAAGGCGTTGGCCTGGGCTTCACGCCCCAGCGCCTGGCCCAGCGCGATCATGCTGGTGTGGGTGCCTTGCACCGGGTTGATACGGAAATCGACGAACAACACCGGGATGCCCGCCTTGGCCAGCACGTCAGCCACTGCGCTGTGTTCGGTCGGCCCGTGGCCGGAGATGCTGAACACCGCCAAGTCAGGTTTGAGCGAAAGAATTTCCTCGGCGCTGACGCTTTGCTCGGAGGCTTGCCCGATCAACGGGATGTCTTTGACCGTCGCAAACTTCGCCACATAGGCGTTGTAGGTGTGCGGGTCCAGCAGCTTCAAGTCGTTCTGCCAGCCAACGATGCGCTGGAACGGCGCGTCCTTGTCGAGCAAGGCAAATGCCGAAATCAAGCGACCTTCGCCGAGCACCACGCGTTTGACGTCGTCCTTTACCTCGACCTTGCGGCCCAGCACGTCGGTGACTTCATGGGCGGCGGCGGTTTCGGCATGGCCGAGCACCAGCGCGGCGAACAGCACGCCGAGCTTGAGCACGTTACGGGGTTTGAACATGGCGGAGGCTCCTGATGCGGGAAAGTTAGAACTCATAATCGACACTGGCGGTGAGGGTGCGGCCTGCGCCCGGGATGCGCGCATCGGCCCAGGCAGTCGGTGCGACACTGCCGGCAGCGAGAAAGCCGAACATCGGTGCCAGGGTGGTCTGCAGCGTGTGAAGGTGCGGGGTGGACAGTGACATGGCAGTGATCCGAGTCTAAATTACAATTACTCTCATTTAGGTTCGGTAGTCTAAAGAGCGATTCGGCCCGTCATACCCCGGGTTTGTATCGCTGATGCGTGATTATGGTTTCCCACAACATTCCATTACATTTGCGCTTACCACTGGCTGAGCTTTCGGCTATCTCCTGCGTTTTGAGTTTTCGGATTGACTGCCCATGGCAAAGCTTGACCACCTGTTGATCGTTGATGACGACCCGCAAATCCGCCAACTGCTCTGCGAATATTTGAGTGACGCGGGCTTTCAGGTGTCCACCGCCGCCGACGGCAAGGAAATGCGCCGCCGCCTGGCGCTGAACGTGATCGACCTGATCGTGCTCGACCTGATGCTGCCCGGCGAAGACGGCCTGAGCCTGTGCCGCGAGCTGCGGGTCAGCTCGAACACGCCGGTGGTGATGCTCACGGCCAAGGGCTCGTTGATCGATCGCATCGTTGGCCTGGAAATCGGCGCCGACGACTACCTGCCCAAACCCTTCGACCCGCGTGAATTGCTGGTGCGCATCAAGGTGGTGTTGCGCCGGGTACAGAGTTTTCCGGACCGTGCGCGCCTGGATGAGGCGCCGAGCATTCGGTTCGCGGGCTGGCAACTCGACACCCGGGCGCGGCAACTGCTCAGCCCCGAAGGCGTGGTAGTCAGCCTGGGCAATTCGGATTACCGCGTGTTGCGCCTGTTGTTGCAGCACCCGAACCGCCCATTGAGCCGCGACTTTCTGCTCAACCATGTGTTCGACAAGGACAGCACGCCGTTCGACCGCTCCATCGACGTGTGCGTCAGCCGCCTGCGCTCGCAGCTGCCGGCGGGGCTGATCAAGACCGTGCGCAACGAGGGTTACATGCTCACCGCCGATGACGTGGTGCTGGGCGCGTGAGGCTGCTGCCGCGTTCGCTGTTCGGGCGCCTGGTGCTGATTCTGGTCAGCGGCATGCTCGCGGCCCAGGCGCTGACCAGCAGCATCTGGTACGACCGGCGTCATGGCCAGGTGCTGGAAATCCCCGCACGGCTGATCGCCACGCGTTTGGCGGACGTGGTGCGCGTGATGCACAGCGACCCGCAGCAGGCCGACCAGTTGATCCAGCTGCTTGATGCGCCGCACTTTCGGCTGACCTTGAGCGACCAGGCCAGCAACACGCCCAGCACGCTCACCGACAGCGACCGGCCCACCGAACGCCTGATCAAGCAGGTGTTGGCGCAGAAAACCGGCTACGCGCAAACCTTGAGCCTTTTACGCCTGTCGCTGGTCGACGGCCAAGGGCAGACCGCCGGGCTCTCAACCTTGCTCAGTTCCAAGCCGGTGGTCGGGCAGTTTCTGATCGACCTGCGCCTGCCCGATGGGCGCTGGTTGTTGGTCGACGCCAGTGAAGAGCAGGGCTGGACCAGTACCTCACCGCTGGACCTGTGGTTCGATTACGTGATGCGCATCTATTTGCTGCGGGTGCTGGTGCTGGTGGTCATCGCCCTGGTGGCGGTGCGTCTGGCCATCCGCCCGCTGAATGCCCTGGCCAAGGCCGCCGAGGCGCTGGGTCGGGACATCCAGCGCCCACCGTTACCGGTGGATGGTCCGACTGAAGTGCGCCGCGCCGCCCAGGCGTTTAATGCGATGCAGCAACGGCTGATCGCCAATATCGCCGAGCGCACGCGGTTTCTTGCGGCCATTTCCCACGACCTGCGCTCGCCGATCACACGCCTGCGTTTGCGCACGGAAATGCTTGAAGACACGCGCACCCAGGAGCGTTTTCGCAGCGACTTGGAAGAAATGGAACACATGGTGGCCAGCACCCTGGACTTTGTCAGCAGCGGCGAAATCAACGAGACGCGCCAGAACATCGACATCAATGCCTTGCTGCAAAGCCTGCAGGCGGACCTTGAGGACGTGGGCGAAAGCGTGACCATCATTGGCCGGGCGAAGCAGCCGCTGCCGGGGTATGCGCGCAGTCTCAAACGCTGTGTGCAGAACTTGCTGGAAAACGCGGTGCGCTATGGCAGCGAGGTGGTGGTGCAGGTTGAGGATCAAGCGGACAGTTTGAGGATCGTCATCAGTGACCGTGGCCCGGGGATTCCCCAGGAGCAGTTGGAGCAGGTGATGGAACCGTTTTACCGGGTGGAAGGTTCACGCAATGCCGAAACTGGCGGGTATGGGTTGGGGTTGAGCATTGCGCATACGATTGCGCGGGCGCATGAGGGGCGGTTGAGTTTGAGTAATCGGGAAGGCGGCGGGTTGGAAGTGGTGCTGCTGTTGTGGCGAGCGGGCTCGCCCCGCGTTGGGGTGCGAAGCAGCCCCAAAACCTGAGATTGCGTTCTGTTTGAGGAAACGCGTTGATCTTATTGGGGCTGCTGCGCAGCCCAACGCGGGGCAAGCCCGCTCGCCACAATAAGCCGGCTTGCCATAGCAAGCCGGCTTCTGCGGGGGCAGGGCATCAGGCCCCGTGGCACTTCTTGAATTTTTTCTCGCTGCCGCATGGGCAAGGATCGTTGCGGCCGACGTCTTTCAGGGCGTTGCGCACCGGCTCCTGGTGAGCGTGGCCGCAGTTCGGGCCGTGGACATGGCCGTGGTCATGATCATGATGATCATGGTGGTCGTGATCGTGGTTGCAGTCAGGACCATGGACATGGGGTTGCTGAGTCATCGATGTCGCTCCGGAATAAAATCGCCGGGGATTATCTCGCCATTGTGGTTCACCTGCACGTCATTACCGATGAATAATCCGGTTTTCAGCTCGCCTTCCAGGCGATAGGGCACGGGTTTGCTCGGGTTTTTAAGCATCTGTACCACATCGCGTATCTGCGGCCAGAGGTTGGTCCGCACCTTCACCCGGAAAAAAGCATGGCCGCGCGGTGGTACGGTCAGCCATTCGTTGGACTCGCCCTCGGTCAGCACAAAATCGCCCAGGCTGACTTTATAGATCAGGCCGCGCACCGTGAGGTCGGCGTCGTCGCGGTTATCCACGCGAAAGTAGAGCTTGAAGCGCTGCTCGAGCAATTTGGCGCGCACCACTTCAACCTTCACCAGGGAGACATGAGGCGGGGGCGCGCTGTCCTCGAACCAGGACGCGCACCCGGTGAGGCCCAGGGTCAACGCCAGCATCAAGCTGTACATCCGGAGCATGGCGTTTTCCCTGTCAGTTGATTAGAGGTAGCTGGAGCAACACTTCTTGAATTTCTGCCCACTGCCGCACAAACATACATCATTGCGCCCGGCCTTCACCTCCACTGTCGGGTCGATGAAGTACCAGCGCCCCTCATTCTGTACGAAAGAGGACTGCTCGCGGTGGCTGTGTTCCCCGGTGCTGTCATGCCAGCGAGCGGTGAACGTCACGAACGCATGCTCCGGCTGGCCGCCAAACACTTCGGAGCTTTCCACTTCAAGGCCGAGCCAGGTGCTCTGCGCACTCCAGGCGCCGATGGCGGCGCGGTCCAGTCCGGCTTGTTGCGCGGGCAAAGTAGTGGCTACCAGGTAGTCCACCAAACCCAGCACGTAGGCGCTATAGCGCGAGCGCATCAACGCGGTGGCGCAGGGCGCCGGGTGGCCGGCGTGATAATGGCCGCAGCACGCATCCAGCAGATTGCCGCTGCCGCACGGGCAAATGGGTGTACTCATGGTTACCACCAATACTTTCCGAAGTTTTCCGGGTTGGCCCAGAAGCGGGCGTTGAGCCAGTCCGGCACTTGTTTATAGTCAAGCAGATCATAGGTAAACAGCGTCAGAACCTGATCATCACGCTGGAAACGCTCACCGGCTTGCAGCGCCAGAGAGAAAAAATCGGTCTCCTTCCAGCCGCAGGCGTTCAGGTCTGCCAGCACCGCAATGCGACTGGCATTGAGGTTGCGAATGCCGCCGAGCAGCGTCAGGCCTTGCGGTTTTGACAGGTGCTCCAGGCAATCGACCACCAGCGCCAGGTCAAAACGCTGCGCCGCAAGTTCTGCCGGTAACGGCCCGGGCGCGGCAATCGCTACCTGGGTGTCCGGGTGCTCGGCCTCAAAGGCCTCCAGCGCCGGGAACTGGCTGGCACCCAACAACAACAGGCGTTTGGGCTGGTGCAAATCCAGCAAGGCGGCCAGCGCTTGCTGTGGCGTACGGGGAGAAATACCAGCGGTCATCAGAGATCCTCACATCAGGACCCTAGAGACTAGCGCGGCTGAGCGTGCGGGCCTAGAGCGGGCGGCGTGCAAAAGTCCTGCACACAGGGCGATCTCCAATAAACACGGGGGTGCGGCGCAGTGGCGCAGATGAAAAGAGCGGTCTTTACTCCACCCGTCGGCCCCCGCCGATCCCCTCAGGAGAAATCAGATGAGCATCATGCGGACAGCTCTACCCTTGGTTCTGCTAACCGGAGTATTGACAGGTTGCGCAGGTTTGCAAAAAACCGATTGGCCCACCTGTGCAGCCGTCGGTGGTGTGACCGGCGCAGCGATTGGCGCCACTCAAAGTTCGGCATACGCGGGTTATGGCGCGCTGCTGGTCGGCGGCATGGCGGGCGCCTATTGCTGGGTGCACGGTGATGGCGACGAAGATGGCGATGGCGTGCCGGACAGCCGCGACAAGTGCCCGGGCACGCCCAAGGGCGTGCAGGTTGATGTCAACGGCTGCCCACCTGTGCCGGTGGCGGCCGTGGTGGAAGAGGTGGTCGTGGTCAAGGAAGAAACCATCGTGATCCGCGATGTGCACTTTGAGTTCGACTCGGCCAAGCTGACGGCGGCGGACAAAACCAAGCTCGACACCATCGCCACGCGCCTCAAACGTGAAGCCCCGAGCGCGCAGCTGCGGGTCAGCGGGCATACCGACAGCGTCGGCAAAGACGCCTACAACCAGAAACTCTCGGAAAAACGCGCGCACTCGGTCACCGATTACCTGGTGAGCGCGGGCGTGCCGCGCAGCAACTTTGTATCGGTGGTGGGCGCGGGCGAAAGTCAGCCGGTGGCCGATAACAAAACCGCTGACGGTCGAGCCTTGAACCGTCGTGTGGAAATCAAAATCAACCGCTGACGGCCTTTGCCCCTGTGGGAACCACAGGGGCATTGCTGGCGATCCTCGCCGAAACCGCAAGCAAACCGCGCCTTTATCAAGTTTTTTCATCCTTCACTGGCAAATCGCCTGCAGAAGTCGGTACTGTGCGCCCAAAGAATAATAGGCAGGGGCATGCAGGATGAAGGTGTTTTGGGGGCTGGGAAAGTTTTTGACGTTGCTGTTCTGGGTTGTGGTGGTGGTCAATTTATTCCGGCCGCTCGCCAATCCGTTTCACCTGTTGGTCAGTCTGGCCGGCAGTCTGCTGTTGCTTACTCATCTGTTGGAATTGCTGTTGTTCAACAGCAGCCTGAAACACCGTGCCCACCCCTGGCGTGACCGCCTGCAGATTCTGCTGGTGGGGATGTTCCATGTGCGGGGCCTGTCGGCGCCTGCCGTTATTGATGAAGCAAACAAGGAGGCCAATCATGCGTAAGGTTTTTCTGTTGGCCCTGTTGGTCAGCCCCATTGCCCTGGCGCAGAGCGTCAGTGTTGAAACCAACTCGCTGATGCGCCTGCCCAGCAGCACCAACGTTTTGCAGCTCGAACGCCTGGATGTGGCGGATTACGGCACGTTGTTGGTTCCAGCGACGATCAGTCAAGTGACGGTGGATGAGCTGCATTTGGGCCGTGAAGCGCGGATCGCCATCGCCCCCGGCAATACCGCGCTGCAGTTGCAGGTGCGTAATGCGCAACTGGAACATGGCAGCCAGATCACTTCGCGCGGTGCTCCCGGCACCCACGAAAGACCCGCCAAGGCGGGGCGTGACTTGGTCCTGCGCATCAACGCGCTGACCGCTGATGAACTGTCGGTGGACGCCCGTGGCGGCGCCGGCGCCCAAGGCTATGCCGGCCTGGATGGCGCCAATGGCGTGGACCCGGGCTGCACCTGGGGTTCAGCCGGGCGCGGCGCCAATGGCGACAATGGCGGTGATGGCCTGCCAGGCGCAGCGGGCGCGACCGTACGCGTCGAGCTGCCGCAGAGCTTCCCGGCCGAGCAGATCAAGGTCTGGGTGGATGGCGGTGCGGGCGGTTTGGCCGGCACGGCCGGTAAACCGGGCAAAGGTGGGCAATCCAAGGGCTGCCTGGTGTACCGCGCCGATGGTGGCCAGAAGGGCCGGCCAGGGTTGGAAGGGCAACCGGGGCCGGCTGGGCCTGCGGGTGCTGTGACTATCCAAAGGCTCTAACGCATCACTGTGGCGAGCGGGCTTGCCCCGCGTTGGGCTGCGAAGCAGCCCCAATAAGGCCACCGCGTTTTTACAGATGTAATGCGCCGTCTGGTTTCAGGGCTGCTTCGCAGCCCAACGCGGGGGAAGCCCGC
>NZ_JANLOF010000052.1:0-10656 GCF_025466135.1 Pseudomonas sp. 14P_5.3_Bac1
CTAAGTGGCCCTGACCGCAGCAACGGATATGCACCCAACCCAACCCCCACCTGGTCGGCCCAGAGGCCGCCACGCCTAAACCGCCCGCGACATATGCTCACTGATACGCGACCGCAGCCACCGCTCCGACGGGTCATTATCATGCACCCCACTCCAAACCATCGACAACTCCGCCGCCTCAATCTCAAACGGCGGATCCTGCGCCCGTAACACCGTCCCCTCAGTCAACGCACAGGCCGCATAATCCGGCACCGTCGCAATAATCCGCGTGCCCGCCAACAACGCCCGCAACCCACTGAACTGCGGCACCGCCAACACCACCCGGCGCGCCCGGCCGATCCGCGCCAGGTCCAGGTCGATATTGCCGCTCAAATCCCCCGAAAACGACACCATCGCATGCGGCCGCTCACAGTAATCATCCAGGGTCAGCGGCGCCTCCCCGTCATCCCCCCGCAGCACCTTGCACGGAATATCGCGCAGCTTCTTGCGCTTGGCATTCGCCGGCAATTCCGTGGTGTAACTCACCCCCACCGAAATCTCCCCACTGGCCAACAACGCCGACATCAACAGGTAGTTGGCCCGACGCACCACCACGATAATCCCCGGCGCCTCCTCACGCAGTTGACTGAGCAACGGCGGAAACAACCCGAATTCCGCATCATCCGACAAACCAATACGAAACACCGCGCAGCTGGTGGAAGGGTCGAAATCCTTGGCGCGGCTGACCGCGCCGGAAATGGTGTCCATGGCCGGTTGCAACTCCTTGAGTATCGCCAGCGCCCGTGGCGTGGGCTCCATGCCCCGCCCATTGCGCAACAGCAGCGGGTCGTCGAACAAATCCCGCAAGCGCCCAAGCGCCGCACTCACCGCCGGTTGGCCCATAAAGAGCTTCTCGGCCACCCGGGTCAGGTTCTTCTCGAACATCAATGCTTCGAAAATCACCAGCAGGTTCATGTCGACGCGGCGCAAGTCGTTGCGGTTCATGGCGGCTTCCAAACGGTTTTCAGGCCGCCAGATAAGCAGATACCGCCATGCCGCGATTGCACGCCTGTGCTGTCTTTTCCGCGCCATGACCTGGCGAAATTAACAACGATTAACTCGTCAGCCAGACGGTCCGGCGCCAAAAATGAAGCGGTCTACACTGGATCCATTCACCGGGAACGCTCCCATCGACTACGGATATTTGTCATGGCCCGACTTGAGTACTGTGCTCCGCGCTTCTCCGCGACCGGCGGCCTATGCCCCCGACGCGAGCGCATTGCCAAACAACTGATCCTTGCCAACCTCGGCGAAAGCCTGGCAATTGCCGACCTGGCGCAGGCGTGCGCGCTGTCGCGCAGCCACTTCTCGCGCGCCTTCAAGTGCACCACCGGGCTGTCGCCGCAGGAGTGGATTCGCCAACAGCGTATCCAGCGGGCCAAGGAACTGATCACCGGCTCTTCCTTGAGCCTCACGCAAATCAGCCTGGAATGCGGGTTTTGCGACCAGGCGCACTTCTGCCATATGTTCACGCGCAGCGAAGGCGTCAACCCGATGACCTGGCGAAACCACCACTTGCGTCACAAGCCGCACGTGATTGCAGCCTAGTGGTCTGTACGCACCTGGAATATGCTGGCCAAACCCTTTTTCCCGAGCATGGGCCACCATGAGTGACCTCAGCGACCAGGCCGTGCATTTCGGCCCCTACCGCATCCACCCGCGCCAACGCCTGGTGCTGGAGGCCGGTCGCCCGTTGCGCCTGGGACGGCGTGCGGTGGAGATTCTGCTGATCCTGCTGGAGCAGGCCGGCAATGTGGTGAGCAAGCAGGAACTGATCGCGCGGGTCTGGCCGAAAACGGTGGTGGAAGACGGCAACCTGCGGGTGCACATGGCGGCGTTGCGCAAGGCACTCGGCGACGGCCAGGCCGGCCAGCGCTACATCGTCACCGTGGCCCAGCGCGGCTACAGTTTTGTTGCGCCACTGAGCATCGAACCGATGACGATTCCTGCCGACGGCCCGCCCCACAGCCAGGGCCATAACCTGCCACTGCGGCGCACGCGGATGATCGGTCGCCAGGCGCTGATCGATGCGCTGGTGCAGCAACTGCCGCAGCAACGCTTTATCACCCTCACCGGCGCAGGCGGCATTGGCAAGACCACGGTGGCGCTGCGGGTGGCCGAATTGCTGATCGGGCATTACCGCGACGGCATTCGCCTGCTGGACCTGGCACCGCTGAGCGCGCCGTCGATGATCCTGCCCAACCTCGCCGCGCTGCTCGACCTCACGCCCCAAGCGCATGAGCCGCTGCTGACCTTCGCCCGCAGCCTGCACGCGCGTCAGCTGTTGCTGGTGATCGACAATTGCGAACACTTGCTCGACGACATCGCCCTGATCAGCGAAACCCTGCTGCGCCACGCGCCCCACGTGCATATCCTGGCCACCAGCCGCGAAGCGCTGCGGGCCGAAGGCGAATACGTGCAGCGCCTCGAACCGCTGGCCTGCCCGCCCGCCTCCGGCAACCGTGCCCAGGCCCTCGGCTACCCGGCGTTGCAGCTGCTGATCGAACGCGCCATGTCCCATCAAGACCGTTTTGAACTCAGCGAAGCGCAACTGCCGCTGGCCATTGATATCTGCCAGCGCCTGGACGGCATTCCCCTGGCGATCGAGTTGGTGGCGGCGCAGATCCAGCGCTTCGGCCTGCCGGGGCTGCTGGTGCAAATGGAAGACAACTTTCGCCTGCTGGTGCGTGGCCGGCGCAGCGCCCTGCCCCGCCAGCAAACCCTGCGCGCCACGCTGGACTGGAGTTTCGAGCTGCTGACGGCCTGCGAGCAGATTTGCCTGCGGCGCCTGGCCGTGTTTCGTGGCGGGTTCAGCCTGGCCAGCGCAGCGGCGGTGATCGCCGGGGAGCGCATCGCGCCGAACGAGGTGCTGGGCTCGATCACCCAGTTGGTCGCCAAGTCGCTGCTCAACGTCGAGGCTGGCGATGACGACGTGGTCTATCGCCTGCTCGACATCACCCGCACCTACGCGCTGGAAAAACTCAGCGTGGCCGCCGAGCTTGAGGCCACCCGCGAGCGCCACGCGGCGCGCTGCCTGGCGCTGATGGAACAGGCCCGGGAGGACTGGGAACTGATCGCGACCCAGGTGTGGATCAGCCGCTATGCCCCGCTGCGCGAAGACATTCGCGCCGCCCTCGACTGGTGCCTGGGCGAGGTGGGTGCGCACTTGTTGGGTATTCGCCTCACGGTGAGTGCGATGCCGTTGTGGCAGGAACTGTCGCTGCTGCACGAGCACGGGCTGTACGTGGGCAAGGCTCTGGCGCGGCTGGCGCAGTCAACCGCGCCGAGCCAGCGCCTGCAGATGGAATTGCAGCTGGCGCTGGGCAGTTTCTCCTACCACGCCCAGGGCAGCACCCCACAGACCATTCAAGCCTTTGCCGGCGCGCTGCGCCTGGCGCAAGCGAGCAACGACCTCACCGGCCAGTTACGGGCGGTGTCGGGCCATATGGCGGTCAATTTGTGCAGCGGCAACTATCGCGAGGCGTTGGCACAGAGCCTGCACTTCGATCAGCTCGGCCCACAATCCGAGCCCTTGCTGGACCTCAGCGCCCAGCGCCTGCGGGTGCTGGCACAACACTTTGCCGGCAACCAGGCACTGGCGCTGCACAACGCCGAACAAGTGATGCAGCGCATGGCCCACAGCGGCCATCTGAATCGGTTTACCCATGGCTTCGGCGTGCAATACGACCAGAGTGTGGCGTCGTTGACGATGCTTGCGCGCATCCTGTGGCTGCGCGGTTTTGCAGAGCGTGCCTGGCGTACCGCCAACCAGGCGCTGGAGCTGGCGCTGCAGATCAACCACGGCACCTCGATCTGCTACACGCTGGCCCTGGCCGGCGTGGTGATCGCCCGCTACAACGGCGATAGCGCTGCGGCGCGTTCGTTGCTCGACCTGTTGCTGCAACAGGCACAAAAACACTCGGTGCAGTTGTTTCACACCTGGGCGCAGCACTACGCGGGCACGGCGCCGCAGGCGGATTTGCAAGGGCTGGGCCTGGTCCGGGACACACTGGTGACGTTCAACGCCATCGACGTAGATGATGAAGTGTTTGAGCGCGCCAGAAGTGGCGCGGCCGGTTGGTGCAGCGCCGAGATTCTGCGCGTGCGGGCCGAGGCGTTACCTGATCTTCACGCGCGCGAAACGCTGCTGCTGGAGGCGCTGGCCCTGGCGCATCAGCAAGGCGCGCTGGCCTGGGAGTTACGCAGCGCAATGTCGCTGGCAAGCCTATGGCAACGCCAAGGACGGCGGCAGGCGGCGCGCGACCTGTTGAACACTCTCTACAAGCAATTCAACGAAGGCTTTGCCACCCACGACCTAGTCTGCGTACGCCGCCTGCTCGACGAGTTGCAGGACAAACGGCTGGCCTGAACGGGAGCCCAGGTAATGCCCATAGCCCTTTTGCAATTGCGCGACTTGCAGCGGGTCGCGCAGTAGCGCCAGGGCGTAGCTGCGCACGCTGTTGAGCAGGCGGTAGCGCGCAGGGCCGGGGCCCGGCTCCACCGCCAGCATCGAGGTGGCCGCCAGACGCGACAGCAGGTAGGACAGGTCGGCGTGTTCCAGCTCGGTGCCTGCCACCAGCTCGCTCAAGCGCGGCAAGGTCACGGCCATTTTGAACAGCGCCAACTGCAGGAACAGCCAGCGCTGCGGCAGGCTCAGGCGCTGATACGACCAGTCGAGTGCCGCGATCAGGGATTGGTGCCGTTCCACTGCCGTGCGCCGGCCGCGCGTCAACACCTGCAAGCCTCTTTGCAACTGCTCGTGCACACCCCGTATGCCCAGGGCATCGACCTGGGCCGCCGCCAGTTCCAGGGCCAGGGGAATACCGTCGAGGCGCCGGCAGATGTCGCGCAGTGGCGCCAAATCCTGGGCACGCAGCACAAAGCCCTGCTGACCAGCACGCACCCGTGCGACAAATAACTGGACCGCCGCGGCGGCCATCGCCTGCTCGACACCGCGCCAGGCCGAGGGCATCGGCAGCGCCAGCCTGGGCACGTGTTGCACCCATTCGCCAGGCACCTGCAAGGCCTCACGACTGGTCAACACCACCGTCACCTGCGGCGCGTGTGCCTGCAGCGTGCGCACCAGGTGGCGGCAGGCGCCGAGCGACACATCGGCGCCGTCGAGTACCAGTAACAGCTGGCGCAGCGCCAACTGCTCGGCCAGGGCGTTGGCGCTGGCACAGGGTTGCAGGTTCAGCGTGGCGGCCAGATGAGGCAGCAGGTGGGTTGGCCCTTGCACCGTTGCCAGATCCACCCAGCACACGCCGTCGCGATAACGCGGCAACACGCGTTCAGCCAGGGCCAGGGCCACGGTGCTCTTGCCCACGCCAGCGCAGCCGGTGAGCATGATCAGCCGTTGGCTGTACAAGCGCCGCACCAGTGTGCCCAACAGCTCATCACGGCCCAGCACCGGGCTGAGTCGCACGGCCAGATTGTGCCAGGGCAACGCCGATGCGGCGCTGGCCGGCGCAACAAAGCAGTAGCCACGCAAGGGTTCATTGAGGATATAGCGCTGCCCGTCCAGCGCACGGCGCAGGGCCGCGATGTGCACGCGCAGGTTGTTCTCTTCCACCACGCTGCTCGGCCAGACCCGGGCAATCAGCGTGTCTTTGCGCACAAATTGCCCAGGCGTCTCCAGCAGTACCGCGAGGATATCCAGCGCACGCCCACCCAGCGGCACCGGCAGGCCGGCCTTGCTGACCAGCCGCTGTTGGCGGTGAAAGGTGTAGGGGCCAAAGCTGACTGCGTGTGGGTTGTGCATGCGGGTCAAAGCGCTGGAACACCCGGCCTTGGGCGTTTGCGCATCCTTTTCCATGGGCCTGTGGCTATCTTGCCAGCTCGCCATGACAGGACAATGCTGGCACGGGGAGCGCCACGGCCAATCAGGTGCGCGAAACAGACATCCTGTCGCTAACTGAACTGTTGTCGGTATTGCGTAGGGTTCAGGCCGAGCTTTTCACTGAACAGAAAACGCATGTGCCGCACGCTGCCAAACCCGGCGCGAAACGCCACGGTCTTGAGTGGCAGGTCGGTGGTTTCCAGCAACTGCCGGGCGCGGTCGATGCGCGCGCCTTGCAGGAACGCCATGGGCGTCATCTGCACCTCCTTGGCAAACAGCCGCGTGAAGTGCCGCGCGCTCATGCCCGCCAGCGCGGCCATTGAGTCGATGGTAAAGGGCTGGTCCAGCTGCGCCAGCACCTGGTTCTGCACCCGGGTGATCGCCGTTTCCAACGGCGCCACAGCCGCCGTCATCGGGCTGAACTGGGCCTGGCCGCCCTGGCGTTTCATCACCACCAGCAATACTTTGGCCACGTCCACCGCCACCTGTTTGCCATGGTCCTGGGCGACGACCGACAGCGCCAGGTCGATACCGGCGGTCACCCCGCCGGAGGTGATCAAGCGTCCATCCTGCAAATAAATACGATCGGTCTCGACGATAGCCTTGGGGAAGCCCTTGATCAGCCGTTCGGTGTAATGCCAGTGGGTGGTCACGCGGTGGCCGTCGAGCAGCCCGGCATGCCCCAGCACAAAGGCGCCGGTGCAGATCGAGCCAAAGCGTCGCGCCCTGGGTGCGGCGGCCTTGAGCCAGGGCAGCAGCGCAGGATGGCATTCGTTATAGGCACCGGGGCCGCCCGGCACCAGCAACAGGTCATAGGCGTCGTGGGCCTGCTCCAGTAACAGGTCGGGTTGCACCTGCACACCATTGGAGGCGCGCAGTGGGCCAGGCTCGGTGCCAATGGTCAGGATCTGATAGTGAGCGGTCGCCGGCAGGTAGCGATTGGCGATGGAAAACACTTCGAGTGGACCGGCCATATCGAGCAGCAAAAAGTCCGGAAACAGCGCCATGGCCACGGTTTTCATGCAGAGAAAGTCCATCGAGAAGGAAGTCGAGGCGACATTATGGCATGCCTTTTACTGTCAACCGCAGAGAGACAGTTATTCAGATTTCAGCTTCTTAATGAATTTCACGCTAACCATTAACCTTCTTCTCAACACAAGAGCCCTGCATGACGCAGCCCGCTCTCACTTGAGGACAAGACCATGCTGACCCTTCGCAAAGCTTCGGACCGCGGCGCCGCCAATCACGGTTGGTTGAAGTCGTTTCACACCTTCTCGTTCGCCAATTACTGGAACCCGGCCGAGCAGGGTTTTTCTGACCTGCTGGTGATCAACGATGACCGCGTCGCCGCCGGCAAAGGCTTCGGCCAGCACCCGCACCGCGACATGGAGATTTTCTCCTATGTGCTCGAAGGCGCCCTGGAACACAAGGACACCCTGGGCACCGGCTCGGTGATTCGCCCAGGCGATGTGCAGTTGATGAGCGCCGGCAGCGGCGTGGCGCACAGTGAGTTCAACCATAGCCAACGCCAGGGCGTGCACTTCCTGCAGATCTGGATCGTGCCGAATGTGGTCGGCGCCGAGCCGCGCTATCAACAGGAGCACTTCAGCGAGGCGCAGAAACGTGGGCGCTTGCAATTGATCATCTCGCCGGAAGGTGCCGAGGGTTCGCTGAATGTGCGCCAGGATGCGCGGGTGTATGCCGGGCTGTTCGACGGCGACGAAGCCGCGACGCTGGACGTGCCGCCGGATCGCCATGTGTACATCCACGTGGCCCGAGGCAGTGTTGAAGTCAACGGCCAGCGCTTGCACGAAGGCGACGGCGCCCGCGTGCGCGATGAACGGCAGATCAGCCTGAGCCACGGCGAAGATGCCGAGGTGCTGGTGTTCGACCTGCGCCCTCAGGAACGGCCGCAGATGCCTTGACCGTCACCGCGATGACCCGCCCCAAAACGGGTCATCGCTGGCGTCGATAGTCACCATCAGCTCAATGAAGTTCTCTTAAAAAAACCAACGCGTAACATCAAACCCATGCCAAACGGCACCCAACTAGAATACTCGGAGCACACCACCATGAAACGCCAACTCTTGCTTAGCCTCGCTTTCTCGGTACTTGCTGCAAACGCTTTTGCTCACCCGGTTGTCGCTGAAGGCGGCGCGGATCGCCCGCAAGGTAACTCCGTAGCCGAAGGCGGTTCTGACCGTCTGCTGGACCGTCGTGTTGCTGAAGGTGGCGCGGATCGTCTGCAGGAACGCGGTCTGGCTGAAGGCGGTGCTGATCGCTTGCAGGAACGTGGCCTGGCTGAAGGCGGTGCTGATCGCTTGCAGGAACGTGGCCTGGCTGAAGGCGGTGCGGATCGCTTGCAGGAACGCGGCCTGGCTGAAGGCGGTGCGGATCGCTTGCAGGAACGTGGCCTGGCTGAAGGCGGTGCGGATCGCTTGCAGGAACGTGGCCTGGCTGAAGGCGGTGCGGATCGCTTGCAGGAACGCGGTCTGGCCGAAGGCGGTGCGGATCGCTTGCAGGAACGTGGCCTGGCTGAAGGCGGTGCGGATCGTCTGCAAGGGCACAACGCGTAACCCCGCACTGTTTGCGGGGCACCCCAAACCGGCCTGATCAGCCGGTTTTTTTTCGCCTGCGGTTAACGCAGGTCGCGGTCCACCCACAGTACCGCCTTGCCGATCTGCTGCCGCGCCTCGATACGGGCATGAACGTGCTGCACTGTCTCCAGGCTGTAATGCCCTTCAATGTCCACCGTCAGCGCGCCTTCCAGCATCGCCGCGAACACGGCGTTGGCACGCCGTTGCACGGTCGCGCCATCGGCCATGTGGTCAGCCAGCCGTGGGCGCGTCAAGAACAACGAGCCCGCCTCCCCCAGCTCCATCGGGTCCAGGTCCGTCAGCGAGCCCGAGACATTGCCGTAGTTGACGATCAAACCGCGCGTGCGACAGGCGCGAAAACTCTCACGCAAGGTGTTTTTGCCGACGCAATCAAACACCACATCCACCCCTCGCCCGCCGGTGGCTTGCAGCACCTGATCGGCAAATCGCTCATAGGTCCAGGCTTGATGGGCGCCCTGCTGCAAGGCAATCGCACATTTCTCGACGCTGCTGGCGGTGGTCAATACCGTTGCCCCCAACCGACGCGCCATCTGCACCAGCAATTGGCCGATGCTGCCGGACGCGGCATGAACCAGGCAGGTACTGCCCGCCTGCAAACGCGCTACATCGTCGATCAGGTAGTGCGCGGTGCAGCCCTGAAACATCGCCGCAGCGGCCTGATCGAAGCCGATTGCGTTCGGGATCTGCGCAATTTTCTCGACAGGCACATTCGCATACTCGGCATACGCACCCCAGGCGATGCACCAGGCCACGCGGTCGCCCACAGCCAAGTGGCTGACGCCCGGACCGACTTCAACCACCACACCGGCGCCTTCCATGCCCAGGGTGCACGGCAGGCGCACCGGGTACGTCGAAGAGTGTGCGTATTTGCCCTGGCGGGTATGAATGTCCATGAAATTGATCCCGGCGCAGGCCACCTTGACCAGCACATGCCCCGGCGTGACCTGGGGTTTTTCAACGTCGTGGCGCAATTGGGCGACTTCGGGACCGCCGTAGGCTTGCAGGGTGATGGCTTTCATCGGGTAACAACTCCGTTTGCACTGGGAAGCGGCCATGGTAAAAGGGCACGCTCGGTAGGAATATTCCCCAACCCTTCCCAGCCTCTGTGCGGAAATAACCCGATGTTCGATTGGCAGGATCTGTATTACTTCACCGTTCTGGCCCGCACCCAGTCGCTGTCGGCGGCCGCCCGCGAGTTGCAGGTGGAACACGCCACCGTCGGGCGCCGCGTCGATGCGCTGGAAAAAGCCCTCGGCGTAAAACTGGTAGACCGCCTGCCACGCAGCCGGCCACTCACGGCTCAAGGCCTGGCGCTGGCCGAGCTGGCCGCAGGCATGGGCGAGATGGCCACCGACGTGCTGCGCCTGTCGCGGGTAGCCTCCATCGAACTGGCCGGCACTGTGCGAGTCAGTTGCCCGCCGTCCATCGCCAACCACTGCATCGCGCCTCACATAGCGCGGTTGCGGGCCCAGTACCCCCAGCTGAATCTGGTGCTGATACCGTCCACTCAACTGGCCGCGCTCGACAAGGGCGAGGCCGATATCGCCCTGCGCACGGTGCGCCCCGACGAAGAGGCGCTGGTGCGCCGCAAGGTCGGCGTGGCGCGCTTCGGTCTTTATGGCGCGCCCGCGTTCACGCAGCTGCCTGCTGCCCAATGGACCTTCATCGCCTACGACAGCAGCCGTGATCACCTGCCGCAACAGGCGTGGCTGCACCAACTGCGCGGCCAACGCCCGATCGTGTTTGCCGCCAGCGAGTTGATCACCCAACAGACGGCCGCGCGCGCGCACGTCGGCGCAGTGGTGTTGCCAACGTTGGTGGGCGACCACGATCCGCTGCTGGCCAGGTTGCCGACGCCCAGCGACGGGCCGGTCCGCGATATCTGGCTGACGGTGTACCCGGATATGCGCCGCTCGCCGTCGGTAAAGGTGGTGATGGAGTTTCTGGTGGCATGCATCGAAGGTGAAGTGCAGCTGCGGCGTTGAGTCAGCCGGCGGTGGCGTTGACTCCAGCACCTGCTTGGCGCGTTCCAGGCGCAGGGTTTGCACATAGCTCTGTGCATCAGATAGATGGGTGTCGGTTGTACTCGGTCAGAGGTGGGAGCGGGCTTGCTCGCGAAGGCGGTGCGCCAGTGACACATGAGCTGACTGTCCCACCCCA
>NZ_JANLOF010000054.1:0-9247 GCF_025466135.1 Pseudomonas sp. 14P_5.3_Bac1
CAAAGCCTGCGTGAGGGCACACCGAGCCTAAGCGAGGTGCCGAGTGGTGGGGCAAGAGCCTTTTGGTTACTTTTGGGCTCTTTTCAAAAGTGACCCGCCGTAAGGGCGGAACCGATATTCGCCATCACCCAAATAACGGATATGTACTCAATAACCCACCCCCAACATCACCGAAAAAACTCCCCAGGTGTCGCATCAAACTGCTGCCGAAACGCCGCAATAAACGCCGAAGTCGATTCATACCCACACCCCAGCGCCACATCCGTAACCCGCTCCCCCTGCTCCAGGGCCGGCAACGCACTCAGCAACCGCAACCGCTGACGCCAAGCGCGAAACGTCAGCCCGGTATCACTCAAAAACAACCGACTCAACGTCTTCTCACTCACCCCCAGCCTGCGCCCCCAATCCCCCAAGGTCGTCTGCTGCTCCGGATGCAGATTCAAGCTGCGATAAACCTGACGCAACCGCGGGTCCAGGGGCAAAGGCAGCATCAAATCCACCTGCGGCGCAGCGGCCAACTGGTCGAGCACCACCTGGGCCAGCCGCCCATCCGGCCCGTCCTCGGCATATTCCACCGGCAACTCACTGAAACTGCGGATCAACTCGCGCAACAAACTGCTCACCTCCAACACCTGACACCGCTCGGCCGCCCAGGCGGTAACGCTGCAATCCAGGTACAGGCTGCGCATTTCCGTGTGCGGCGAGCTGAACACCCGATGCGGCACGCCCGCCGGGATCCACACCGCGCGCTGGGGCGGGGCGACGAAGCGGCCGACGCTGGTCTGGATCTCCAGCACCCCGGATATCGCGTAGGACAACTGCACCCACGGGTGGCTGTGCTGGCGGGTCAGCGCGCGATTGGGCAGTGACTCCGTGCGCCCATACACGGGCCGCGGCAGGCTGGAAAGCCCGGGCACACTGCGCCGGACGGTCTTGTCATGTCCTTTAGGCGGCATTTACTGGCTCATTGGCGTTAGTCGGTAACAAGCCGTTACGTTAGAGTCGCATCGATGCTCTTGGCAACCCCTGGAAGATTTGCTTATGACCCGTCCACGTTTTCTGCCTGACAACTTCACCCTGACCCTGATTGCCACGGTGATTCTCGCTTCCCTGCTGCCCGCCAGCGGCCAGACCGCCGTGGCCTTTGGCTGGGTGACCAACCTGGCCATTGCGCTGCTGTTTTTCCTGCACGGCGCCAAGCTGTCGCGCCAGGCCATCGTTGCCGGTGCCGGGCACTGGCGCCTGCACCTGCTGGTGTTCAGCCTGACCTTTGTGCTGTTCCCCTTGCTGGGCCTGGCGCTCAAGCCGGTGCTGTCGCCGCTGATCGGCAAAGACCTGTACATGGGCATGCTCTACCTGTGCGCCTTGCCGGCCACGGTGCAATCGGCGATTGCCTTTACGTCGCTTGCGCGCGGCAACATTCCGGCGGCGATCTGCAGTGCGGCGGCCTCCAGCCTGTTCGGCATCTTCCTCACGCCGCTGCTGGTGACGCTGCTGCTCAACGTGCACGGCGACGCGGGCTCCACCGTCGACGCGATCCTGAAAATCAGCGTGCAATTGCTGTTGCCGTTTATCGCCGGGCAAATCGCTCGTCGCTGGATCGGCGATTGGGTCGGCCGGAATAAGTCCTGGCTGAAGTTCGTCGATCAGGGCTCGATCCTGCTGGTGGTTTACGGCGCGTTCAGCGAAGCGGTCAACGAAGGCATCTGGCACAAGATCCCGCTGTGGGAGTTGGGCGGCCTGGTGGTGGCGTGCTGTGTGTTGCTGGTCCTGGTACTGGTGGCGTCCACCGTGCTGGGCAAGGCCTTTGGCTTTAACCAGGAAGACCGCATCACCATCTTGTTCTGCGGCTCGAAGAAAAGCCTCGCCACCGGCGTGCCGATGGCGCAAGTGCTGTTCGCCGGCGCAACCATGGGCGTGTTAATCCTGCCGCTGATGCTGTTTCACCAGATCCAGTTGATGGTGTGCGCGGCGCTGGCGCAACGCTACGCCAAGCGGCCGGAAAGCATCCCCGAGATGATGGGGCAGGTGGATCCGTGATCCAGATCACACCCTAGGCCGAATCACCTCAAGTTAACGCCCGGCCAGACGACTTCCTGGGTAAGAGCCCAATAAGGAGTGTCGGCATGAGCGTTAAAGGTATTTCGGTGTTTGCAGGCCTGTTTTGCCTATGGGCCAGTGCCTGTGGTGCGGCACAGACCGTGGGGCAGGGCACTATCCAGTTCACCGGCGCAATCGTTGAGCCTGGGTGTGCGACAAATGCGCGCAGCGGCGCGGTGATGGAGTTGACCGGCTGCGCCAGTTTTAACCGCGGCAGCCGCTTCGAGGTGCGCAGTCTGGCGCCGGTGGCCAGCGTCGATGCGGCCCGGGTGAGGCTGGTTGCCGACAGTGGCGCCGGGCGTTATTACGACCAGCGCTACCTGCTGGTGGACAGCGCCGGCACGCCGATTGTGTCGGGCAACTATGTAATCACCATGACCTTGCCCTGAACCTCAGAGCGACGATCCGCGCCAACAGCGCGGCGAGAAACCTATAGAATGCTCGGCGGCGGCGCTGTTCTGCGTGGCCGTTGGATCATCGCCAGAGTACCTCGCCCGCCAATGAGCATTTCAGCCGCAACCCCCCAAGCCAACTGGCAACCGGTCATCGCCCTTGCTTTGGCCGCATTTGTGTTCAATACCACCGAATTCGTACCGGTCGGCCTGCTCAGCGCCATCGGCGCCAGCTTCGACATGCCCATCGCCAGCGTCGGCCTGATGCTCACCATCTATGCCTGGATCGTGTCGCTGACGTCGCTGCCGGTGATGCTGCTGACGCGTAACGTCGAACGGCGCAAGTTGCTGATCGTGTTGTTCGGCTTGTTTATCGCCAGCCATATTCTCTCCAGCGTCGCCACCAGCTTCGGCTTGCTGATGGTCAGCCGCATCGGCATCGCCTTGTCCCACGCGTTGTTCTGGTCGATCACCGCCTCCCTGGCCGTGCGCCTGGCGCCGGAGGGCAAGCAGGTGCAAGCCCTCGGCCTGTTGGCCACCGGCACGTCACTGGCGATGGTCCTGGGCATTCCGCTGGGCCGCCTGCTCGGCGAAGCCATGGGCTGGCGCACCACGTTTCTGGTGATCGCCGCCTTTGCCGCGGCCCTGGTGTTCTGGCTGGCGCGCACCTTGCCGCTGCTGCCGAGCCAAAACTCCGGCTCGCTGCGCAGCCTGCCGTTGCTGTTCAAGCGCCCGGCGCTGGTGGCGCTGTACGTGCTCACCGCCATGGTGGTGACCGCGCAATTCACCGCCTACAGCTACATCGAACCCTTCGTCGAAGGCGTCGCCGGCCTGAGCGGTAACGTGGTGACCCTGTTCCTGCTGGTGTTCGGCGGCGCGGGCATCATCGGCTCGCTGCTGTTCAGCCTGGTGCACCGTTTCAACCCGCACTTGTTCGTGGTCAGTGCGGTGTTCCTGCTTGCTGCGTGCCTGGCGCTGATGCTGCCCTTGAGCGGCGCCGAGTCCTACCTCGTCGGCCTGAGCGTGTTCTGGGGCATGGCGATCATGGGCTTTGGCCTGGCCATGCAATCCAAAGTGCTGGTGCTGGCACCCGACGCCACCGACGTGGCCATGGCGATGTTCTCCGGTATCTACAACATTGGCATCGGCGGCGGCGCCCTGATGGGCAGTTGGGTCGGCAGCCACTTCGGTTTCGCCTGGATCGGCGCGGCGGGCGGGATGCTCGCGGCAGTGGCGCTGATCGGCTACTGCCTGGCGATTCACCGGTATGGGCAGGGTGTGGCGCGTAGCAACTGATGCGTTGGTCAATGATGACTTGAAAAAATCCAAGGATCGAACCCGTGAGACACCTCGTCGCCTATATGGATGCCGTGGATCAGTCTAAAAACGTGCATTGATCCGTCAACCGGCCCGCAGCACCGGCCCGGCGCTGTTTGCCGGCGGCGAATACCTGTCGCAGCGCTGCCTGGCGCCGATCGTCGGCGCACTACTCGGTGCGCTGGCCGCCCGTAAGTTGGGTGGCCGCGACTGAACGGTGCTCGGTGTCGAAGAACTTTTTCGCCGGCGGCGGGCCTATCTATAACGCCGCCGTTTGCCCACTTTTTTCGGAGCCCACCGCCGATGTCACGTCTATTGCTCAAACCCGCACTCTTTACCGGTATTTGCACCCTGATGCTCAGTCTTTCAAGCCAGGCCGCCAGCTTTGATTGCGCCAAGGCCAAGGCCGCTGACGAAATTGCCATCTGCGCCAACCGCAGCTTGAATGACCAGGACGTAACGATGGCGTTGCTCTACGACCTGAACAAGCACTTCATGGCCATGGGCGGGCGCGGCTCATTGATGGACGGGCAGGCGGACTGGCTCAAGCAGCGGCGCGCGTGTGGCGCGCGGCTGAGTTGCCTGAGTGACGCCTACACGCAACGCATTGGCATGTTGCGCGGGTTTATTGATGAGCGGGTGATGACAAAGGGGCCGTTCTGAATCACAGCGAACGCTCAGCCTTTGGGTGATTGCCGTGGCGAGGGCGCAGGCTCTCTCGCCACAGCAATCGAGCGTCCTGTTACAACGCCGCCAGCACCGCCTCCAACTTCTCCTGATCGCGCGCGAACTGCCGGATGCCCTCGGCGAGTTTTTCCGTTGCCATCGCATCTTCATTCGACGCCCAGCGGAACTGCGCTTCGGTCAGTTGCTGACGCACTTCACCTTCAGCGCCCGGCACCAGTTTGCGTTCCAGCGTGCCGTTGTCTTCATCGAGTTTGTGCAGCAGGTCCGGGCTGATGGTCAGGCGGTCACAACCTGCCAGTTGCTCGATCTGGCTGAGCGTGCGAAAGCTTGCGCCCATGACCACGGTCGGGATGGCGTTGGCCTTGTAGTAGTTGTAGATGCGGGTGACCGATTGCACGCCCGGGTCTTCGGCGCCGGTGTAATCCAGGCCGGTGCTTTTGCGGTACCAGTCGTAGATGCGGCCTACGAATGGCGAGATCAAAAACACCCCGGCATCAGCGCACGCCACGGCCTGGGCGAAGGAGAACAGCAGCGTGAGGTTGGTCTGGATGCCGGCTTTTTCCAGGCGTTCGGCAGTGCGGATGCCTTCCCAGGTGGACGCCAGCTTGATCAGCACGCGCTCGCGACCGATACCGGCCTGGTCGTACAGGGCGATCAACTGATTGGCCTTGGCCCACAGCGCGTCTCCGTCAAAGGACAGCCGCGCGTCGACTTCGGTCGAGATGCGCCCGGGAATCACCTTGAGAATGCCCGCACCGACCGACACGGCGAAGTGATCGCAGGCCAGGCCTACGTCGCCCTTGGACAGGCTCACGGCAGTGCGCAGCAGCTCGGCGTATTCCGGGATGGCGGCGGCTTTGAGCAGTAACGACGGGTTGGTGGTGGCGTCGACCGGACGCAGGCGGCTGATGGCTTCCAGGTCGCCGGTGTCGCAGACCACGGTGGTGAATTGCTTGAGTTGTTCGAGCTTGGACGTCATGAGCGGCGGTCTCCAGGAAGTGGGATGTGGCGCAGCGCTGGGCGGCACGGGACACCCGTTGTACCACTTCCCAGGCGGCTTGTTTACCCGCGCGCCACGCCTTTACGCCTCTGGGAAGCCGACTTTCTGCGGCCAGCGGTTCTGGAAAACCTGCACATCCAGTTGTTTGAACAACCCTCCATGCGTAAACGGTTCGGCCGCCAGCCATGCGCGCACATGGGCCTCATCGTCAAAATGAAACTTCTCACGGCTTCCAGGTCTGCACATCCTGCGCATCCACCGCCTTGGGCAACAAGTCGGCCTTGAAGAAGGCATCTGCGATCTTCTGCTGTTCACCCAACTGTTCGACCGTGACCGGTTGCACCTCGTAACTGCGGTGCGCGTTGGCGGCTTCCACCGTGGCCACATCCAGGTTGCCCCACAGTGGGCCGAGTACTTTCGCCGCGTCCTGCGGGTTGGTTTTTACCCATTGACCGGCTTTTTCCAATTGCTCATACACCCGTTTCAAAACCTCGGGATGCTCCTTGGCGTAAGGCGTGCCGGTCAGGTAATAGCGCTTGTAACTGGCCAGGCCTGCGCCGTCGGCCAGGGTGCGGGTCGGCAGTTGACGCTGCACGCTGGTGAGGAACGGTTCCCAGGTGACCCAGGCGTCAACCTTGTTGTTCTCAAAGGCCGCGCGACCATCGGCCGGCGACAGATAGGCCGGCTCGATATCCGAGAACGCCAGGCCGGCTTTGGCCAGTGCGGCGATGAGCAAGTAGTGAGTGCCGGCGGCCTTGGTCACCGCAATTTTCTTGCCTTTCAAATCTGCCAGCTGCTGGATCGGCGAGTCCTTGCGCACCACGATGGCCTGGGCTGAAGGCGAGGGCGCTTCCTGGGCGAAGTAGGTGAGTTTGGCCTGGGCGGCCTGAGCGAAGATCGGCACGGTGTCAGCCACGTCGGCGCTGATGTCCACGTTGCCCACGTTCAATGCTTCGAGCAGCGGCAGGCCGCTGGGGAATTCATGCCAGCTCACGTCGATGTTGTCGGCCTTGAGGGCTTTTTCAAGCGTGCCCTGGGTTTTCAGCAGGGTGATCAGGGTCGAGGATTTCTGGTAACCGATGCGCACGGTTTCCCGAGCCTCTGCGCTCACCGCAACCGAAAAAGCCAATAGCCCGAGGACAACGGCGAGGGGACGACGAATAGACATGGCGCGCTCGATCTTCAGCGAAATAAGGCCAAGCTTAAAGTTCTAAAAAGCATTCGATAAATACTCTTTCGATCTGAGCTTAGGGCGCTTTTCACGCGTTCCGACGAATTGGGCATAACCATAGAATTATAGGGTTCTTTCATAATTACCCGTCGTTAATATAATCGAGTTTGCTTGTCTGCCAGGTCTTATGTGGCCTTTTTGCATAAGCAGCGTCCTTCAACTCACCTATGCCAAGGCCTTCCATGACGTTGAAACAACTCATTCTCGCCGCCAGCCTGCTGTTTGCCGCAGCGGCGGCCCACGCCGAGCAGACCCTGGACATCAGCTACCAGCGCTCGTCGACGCTGTGGATCCTGCTCAAGCAAAATGGCCAGCTCGAACAGCGCCTCAAGCCCTTGGGGTTCACCGTCAATTGGCATGAATTCAGCACCGGCCTGCTCAGCTCCTTGAACGCCGGCAGTGTCGATTTGCACGCGGACGTGGCTGACGCCTTTGCGCTGTTCACCCAGGCCGCCGATGCGCCGCTGACGTATTACGCCCAGGAAAACTCATCGCCCGGCGCCCAGGCGATCATCGTCCAGGACGCATCCCCGATCCACAGCATCGCCGACCTCAAGGGCAAGACCGTCGCCGTGTCCAAGGGCTCGGGCAGCAACTTTCTGCTGATCTCGGCGCTGCACAACGCCGGCCTGACGCTGGCCGATATCACCCCGCGTTACCTTGAGGCACCCGACGGTGGCGCGGCGTTTTCAAATGGCAGCGTGGATGCCTGGGTGATCTGGGACCCGTTCTTCGCCACTCAGCAGCTTGAGCATCACGTGCGTGTGATCGCCGATGGCAACGACGGGCTGGCCAACTACAACCGCTTCTACCTGGCGACCACACAATTTGCCAAGGCGCACCCGGAGGTGCTGCAAATCACCTTCGATACCCTGCGCGAAACCGGCCAATGGGTCAAAGCCCATCCCAAGCAAGCCGCTGACATCCTTGCGCCGCTGTGGGGCAACATCCCACCGGCCACGGTGGAGCGCGCCAATAGCCGACGCAGCTACGACATCATCCCGGTCAAGGTGCAAAACCTTGCCGAACAGCAACGCATCGCCGACACCTATTACGCCGCCAAGCTGATTCCCAAGCCGCTGAACGTCGCCAATATCACCGTGTGGACCCCCAAATCATGAGCCGCCAGATCCATTTGTCAGCCTTCCTCCTGAGTGGGCCGGTGGTGCACAGCCACGCCGTGTGGCGCCACCCCGAAACGCTCGGCAATTACCTCGACCCCGACTACTACTCACGCATCGCCAAGGTGGTGGAGGAGGGCCTGTTCGACTTCCTGTTCTTCGCCGACCGCCTGGCCGTGGGCGACCAGATGGGCGGCTCGCGCGAGTTCGCCTTGCGCTACGGCGCCCAGGACGCCACGCGCCTGGACCCGTTGCCGATTCTCTCCTACCTGATAGGCCAGACCCGCAAGCTGGGCCTGGGCGCGACGCGCTCGACTACCTATTACGAACCGGCACACATCGCGCGCGAATTTGCCACCCTCGACCACCTGTCCAAGGGCCGCGCGGCGTGGAATATCGTCACGTCGATGAACGACAGCGAAGGGCGCCTGTTCGGCAAGGACAAGCACCTGGAACACGACCTGCGCTACGACCGCGCCGATGAGTTTGTCGAAGTCGCATTGAAGCTCTGGAACAGTTGGGGCAAGGACGCCCTCAAGCTGGACCGCGAACATGGCGTGCTCGCCGACCCGGCCTTGATTACGTCGGTGCAGCATCAGGGCGAATGGTTCAAGGTCGAAGGCCCGCTGAATATCCCGCGCACGCCCCAGGGGCGTCCGGTATTGATTCAGGCCGGTTCGTCCGGGCGCGGTCGGCGGTTTGGCGCGCGCTGGGCCGAGGCGATTTTCACCATTCACCCGCATTTGAACGCGATGCGCGCCTTTCGCGATGACGTGCGTGCCCAAGTGGTGCAGCAAGGCCGCGACGCCGACAGCTGCAAGGTGTTGACCGCGGTGATGCCGTTTATTGGCGGCAGCGAGGCCGAAGCCCGCGCCAAGCGCGATCGGCACAACGCCCTGGCGCGCCCCGAGCTGGGGCTGGTGACACTTGCTTCGCAGCTCAATGTGGACCTGTCACCGTTCCCGCTGACGGCCACCCTGGCCGAGGTCGCCCGGTCGCCACTGATCCCTGCCGCTGCGGCGGAAAAGCTGTTGATGCAAGGGCCTGAAATCACCCTTGAGCAACTTGGCCGCATCTTCGCCAGCAGCGTGCGCGTGCCGCAACTGGTGGGCACTGGCGCGCAGATCGCCGACCAATTAGCGGAGCTGTTCGAGCAAGGCGGCTGCGACGGGTTTGTGATCTCACCGGGTTACCTGCCGGGTTCGTTCACTGAGTTTGTCGAGAGCGTGATTCCGCACTTGCAGCGCAAGGGGTTGTTTCGTACCGCCTATGAAGGCTCGACGCTGCGCGAGCACCTGGGGCTGGCGGATCTGGCGACCTGAAACCGCCTCCTGAGAAGAGCCGGGCTGTCGTGGCGAGCGGGCTTGTTGTGGCGAGCGGGCTTGCCCCGCGTTGGGCT
>NZ_JANLOF010000067.1:0-8507 GCF_025466135.1 Pseudomonas sp. 14P_5.3_Bac1
TTCCAGAATCTGCCGTCAACACCTTTTTTCACATTTCTGTCATATCGGTCAATAAAGCCCCAAAAACGACAAAGCCGGCCCCAAAGGGCCGGCTTTTATTCCGCCTTACAGGCTAGGAAAGGCAAACTGCGACGCTTCATGGCTGGCTCGTTGCGGCCAACGCTGGGTGATCGCCTTGCGACGGGTATAGAAACGCACCCCATCCGGCCCATAGGCATGCAAGTCGCCAAACAGCGAGCGCTTCCAGCCGCCGAAGCTGTGATAAGCCACCGGCACCGGCAGCGGGACGTTCACCCCGACCATGCCCACATCAATCTCGTCACAGAACAGGCGCGCTGCCTCACCGTCACGGGTAAAGATGCAAGTGCCATTACCGTACTCGTGATCATTGATCAGCTGCATCGCCGCTTCCAGGCTATCCACCCGAACCACACACAGCACCGGCCCGAAGATCTCTTCTTTATAGATGCGCATCTCAGGGGTCACACGATCAAACAGGCTGCCGCCCAGGAAGAAACCTTCCTCATGCCCGGCAACACTCAAACCACGACCGTCGACCACCAGCTTGGCACCCGCCGACACGCCGTCTTCTATATAGCCGCTGACCTTGTCGCGCGCCTGGCCCGTCACCAACGGCCCCATATCCAGGCCACAGGACGTGCCCGCACCAATCTTCAGCGCTTTGACCTGCGGCACCAGCTTGGCGATCAACGCATCCGCCACCTGATCACCCACGCACACCGCCACCGAGATCGCCATGCAACGCTCACCGCACGAACCATACGCCGCGCCCATCAAGGCACTCACGGCGTTATCCAGGTCTGCGTCCGGCATCAGCACCGCGTGGTTCTTCGCCCCGCCCAGCGCTTGCACACGTTTGCCGCGCTTGGTCGCTTCGGAATAAATGTATTCGGCAATGGGCGTCGAGCCCACAAAGCTCAGCGCCTTGACTTCCGGCGCCTCGATCAGCGCATCCACCGCGCCCTTGTCACCGTGCACCACGCTCAACACGCCTTTAGGCAGGCCGGCTTCCTGCAGCAACTGCGCGATCAGCAGCGTAGAACTTGGATCACGTTCCGACGGCTTCAGGATGAAACAGTTGCCGCAGACAATGGCCAGCGGGTACATCCACAACGGCACCATCGCCGGGAAGTTGAACGGCGTAATACCAGCCACCACGCCCAACGGCTGGAAATCCGACCAGGCATCAATGTTCGGTCCCACGTTACGGCTGTACTCGCCCTTGAGAATCTCCGGCGCCGAGCACGCGTACTCGACGTTCTCGATCCCGCGCTTCAATTCACCCGCCGCGTCTTCCAGCGTCTTGCCGTGCTCTTCGCTGATCAACTGCGAAATGCGTGCTTCGTTTTGCTCCAGCAATTGCTTGAAACGAAACATCACCTGGGCACGTTTGGCCGGCGGGGTATTGCGCCACGCCGGGAACGCGGCCTTGGCCGAGTCGATCGCCTGTTGGATGGTTTCACGACTGGCCAATGGCACTTGGTGAATCACCTGGCCGGTAGACGGGTTGTACACGTCGGCACTCCGGCCGCTGTCATTGACCAACTCACCGTTGATCAAATGCTGGATAAGGCTCATGCAGGGCTCCTGAAAAGGTGTTCTATATAGAAGGAGGAATCAGTCGATCTTGTTCAGCACTTCGCCGACCGCGTCAAACAGACGATCCAGGTCCTGCGGCTTGCTGTTGAAGGTTGGCCCAAACTGCAGGGTGTCGCCGCCAAAGCGCACGTAGAAGCCGGCTTTCCACAAGGCCATGCCGGCCTCGAATGGACGCACGATGGCATCACCGTCACGCGGAGCAATCTGGATCGCGCCGGCCAGGCCGTAGTTACGAATGTCGATCACGTTCTTGCTGCCCTTCAAACCGTGCAGCGCATTCTCAAAGTGTGGCGCGACTTCGGCCACGCTCTGCACCAGGTTTTCCTTCTGCAGCAGGTCCAATGCCGCCAGGCCAGCCGCGCACGCCACCGGGTGCGCCGAGTAGGTATAGCCGTGGGGGAATTCCACGGCGTACTCCGGCGTCGCCTGGTTCATGAAGGTCTGATAGATCTCGCTGCTGGCAATCACCGCGCCCATCGGGATCGCGCCGTTGGTGACTTGCTTGGCGATGCACATCAGGTCCGGGGTCACGCCGAAGCTGTCGGCGCCGAACATCGAGCCGGTACGGCCGAAACCGGTGATCACCTCGTCGAACACCAGCAGGATGTTGTGCTGATCGCAGATCTCACGCAGACGCTTGAGGTAACCCTGTGGCGGCACCAGCACGCCAGCGGAGCCGGCCATCGGCTCAACAAACACGGCGGCGATGTTCGACGCGTCGTGCAGTTCGATCAACTTGAGCAGCTCATCGGCCAAGGCGATACCGCCCTGCTCCGGCATGCCACGAGAAAACGCATTGCTCGCCAGCAAGGTGTGAGGCAGGTGATCCACATCCATCAAGCCCTGACCAAAGAGCTTCCGGTTACCGTTCACGCCACCCAGGCTGGTGCCGGCGATGTTGACACCGTGATAGCCACGGGCGCGGCCAATCATTTTGGTCTTGGTCGCCTGGCCCTTAAGGCGCCAGTAGGCGCGCACCATCTTCACCGCGGTATCGGCGCACTCGGAGCCCGAGTCCGTGAAAAACACGTGGTTCAGATTGCCCGGCGTCAGGTCGGTAATCTTTTCTGCCAGCTGGAACGACAGCGGATGGCCGTACTGGAAGCCCGGGGAGTAGTCCAGGGTGCCCAGTTGCTTGGCGACCGCCTCCTGGATTTCCTTGCGGGTGTGCCCGGCGCCGCAGGTCCACAGGCCCGACAACGAGTCGTACACCTTGCGGCCCTTGTCATCGGTCAACCAACTGCCTTCGGCGGCCACGATCAGGCGCGGGTCACGCTGGAAGTTACGGTTGGCGGTGTAGGGCATCCAGTGCGCATCCAACTTCAATTGGCTGGCCAGGGACGTAGGGGCGTTTTCGGGCATGTTCATCAGCAAAACCTCGCAGGGCAAAAGGCAGCGTCGGGATTGAAAAGCGTTCTTGCAGCTAAATTGCCACGGGGATAAAGTCGGTGAAATTCAACTTTTCTAACCTTCAGTCAGGCCTTCACTAAACTATGAGCAGCCGTCGACCCGACCCCCTGGCCCAAGTCAGTGACTTCGATATCCGCCTGTTGCGCATCTTTCGCAGCGTGGTGGAGTGCGGCGGCTTCTCAGCAGCAGAAACCGTGCTCGGCATTGGCCGCTCGGCCATCAGCCAGCAGATGAGCGACCTCGAACAGCGCCTGGGATTGCGCCTGTGCCAACGCGGGCGTGCCGGTTTCTCGCTCACTGAAGAAGGCCGCGAGGTCTACCAATCGGCCCTGCAGCTATTAAGTGCCCTGGAAAGCTTTCGCACTGAGGTCAACGGCCTGCACCAGCATTTGCGTGGCGAGCTGATCATCGGCCTCACCGACAACCTCGTCACCCTGCCCCACATGCGCATCACTCACGCGTTGGCACAGTTGAAGGAACGCGGCCCGGACGTGCAGATACAAATCCGCATGATCGCCCCCAATGAAGTCGAGCAAGGCGTACTCGACGGCCGCCTGCATGTCGGCGTTGTCCCCCAGGCCAGCGCGCTGTCGGGCCTGGAATACCAGCCGCTGTACAGCGAACGTTCGCTGCTCTATTGCGCGGTTGGCCACCCGCTGTTTTATGCCGACGACAAACAACTGGACGACACCCGCCTCGACAGCCAGGACGCCATCGCCCCCACCTTCCGCTTGCCCGCCGAGATCCAGGCCCATTACCAGGCACTCAACTGCACCGCCAGTGCCTCGGACCGCGAAGGCATGGCGTTCCTGATCCTCACGGGTCGCTACATTGGTTACCTGCCTGACCACTACGCCAGCCTGTGGGTGCAACAAGGCCGACTGCGTGCGCTGAAACCGACTACACGTTTTTACGATTTGAGCCTCGCATCGGTCACGCGCAAGGGCCGTCGCCCTCATTTGGTGCTGGAAAGCTTTCTCGAGAGCCTTGCGGCAACGCGCTAGCTCGGGCCTTTCGGCAAAAGCTGAGCAACTGGACAGCTTTTTGCAAGGCACAAGGACCTTGAACCGTCCGCCCTGAGTTTGCCCGCCATGCCACCAGAAACCTCCAGCCCCAGCGACCTGATCTACGGCCTCAACGACCGCCCAAAACCCATCCCGGCAATACTGGCCGCCGCGCAACACGTGCTGGCGGCGTTCGTCGGCATTATCACGCCGCCTTTGATTATTGGCTCCACGCTGGGCCTCACCGCCCATTTGCCCTACCTGATCAGCATGGCATTGATGGTCTCCGGCGTCGGCACCTTCATTCAGGCGCGCAGGCCATTTGGCATCGGTGCCGGGATGATCTGCCTGCAAGGCACCAGCTTTGCGTTTCTCGGCGCGGTGTTGTCGGCAGGCTTTCTGGTCAAGCAACGCGGTGGCAGCCCGGAAGACATCATGGCGATGGTCTTCGGCGTGTGCTTTTTCGGCGCGGCGGTACAGATCGTGCTGAGCCGCTTTATCGGCCAACTGCGCCGAGTGATCACGCCCCTGGTCACCGGGATTGTGATTACGCTGATCGGCATCAGCCTGATCAAGGTGGGCATCACCGACCTCGGCGGCGGCTTTAACGCGCCCGACTTCGGCGCTCCGGTGAACCTGGCGTTGGGCGTGTTCGTGGTGCTGACCATCATTTTGCTCAACCGCTCCAACACTCCGTGGGTTCGCCTTTCGGCGATCATCATCGGCTTGGCCCTCGGCAGTCTGGCCGCCTGGTTCAGCGGCAAACTGGTACCCCAAGCCCTGCCCGACTTGCCCTTGATCAGCGTGCCAATGCCCTTTCGCTTTGGTTTCAACTTTGACTGGAGCGCTTTTTTGCCCATCGCGCTGATTTATCTGATCAGCAGCATCGAAACCGTCGGTGACCTCACCGCCAATTGCATGATTGCGCGCCAACCCATCAGCGGCCCTTCTTATATAAGCCGACTCAAAGGCGGCGTATTGGGCGATGGTGTGAGTTGCATGATCGCCGCCACCTTCAGCGCCTTTCCCAACACCACCTTCGCGCAGAACAACGGCGTGATCCAACTCACCGGCGTCGCCAGCCGTTACGTCGGTTTGTACATCGGCGTGCTGCTGTTCTGTCTCGGCTTGTTTCCGTCGATTGGTGCCGTGCTGCAGCAAATTCCCAAGCCGGTATTGGGCGGCGCCACCCTGGTGATGTTCGGCAGCGTGGCCGCTGCCGGTGTGCGCATCCTTGCCCAGGCACCACTGGACCGGCGCAGCATGCTGATCATCGCCACCTCGTTCGGCGTCGGCCTGGGCATTGCCGCCCAACCGGACCTGTTGCACTTGATGCCGTCCCTGGTGCGAAACCTGTTCGACTCAGCCATCACCAGCGGCGGCCTGACCGCCATCGTGTTGTGCCTGTTGTTACCGGAAACCAAAGCGACCTGCGTTGGCGCAAACCACGCGCCGGAAAGCGACACGCTGGAACCGCTTTGACGGTTTTATTGCATCGGGACTTGTCTGAGGCTTGAGGGTGGGTTATCTGTGCACACGTCGTCTCTATCGATCAGCACGGAAACCTCCATGAGCCTCGAAGTTCCTGCCCACAGCAACCACGCCGGTAAACCCGCCAGCCGCATTCGGCAAAAGAACGAACAAGCGATTCTGCAGGCTGCTGAAGACGAGTTCGCGCGCCATGGCTACAAAGGCACCAGCATGAACACCATTGCCTCGAGTGCCGGGCTGCCCAAGGCCAACCTGCATTACTACTTCACCAACAAGCTCGGCCTGTATATCGCGGTGCTCAGCAATATCCTCGAACTGTGGGACAGCACCTTCAACGCGCTGACCGCCGAGGACGACCCGGCCGTGGCGCTCACCCGCTACATCCGCACCAAGATGGAGTTTTCCCGGCGTCACCCACAGGCCTCGCGGATCTTCGCCATGGAAATCATCAGTGGCGGCGAATGCCTCACCGAATATTTCAGCCAGGATTACCGCGCCTGGTTCAGTGGTCGCGCCGCCGTGTTCCAGGCCTGGATCGACGCCGGCAAGATGGACCCCATCGACCCCGTGCACCTGATCTTCCTGCTGTGGGGCAGCACCCAGCACTACGCCGACTTTGCCACCCAGATCTGCCGCGTCACCGGCCGCACCAAGCTGACCAAACAAGACATGGAAGACGCCGGCAGCAACCTGATCCACATCATTCTCAAAGGCTGTGGCATCCAGCCAGCCCTCTAAACGAAGCGACTTATGCCTTTCACGCTTACCGGCCTTTGCGAATTTCGTGAAGAAATACGCAAAAGCCGCTTTATTACCCTCGCGGCGCCGATCACCAGCGCGCAAGACGCCCAAGCGTTTTTCGAGCAATACAGCGACCTCAACGCCACGCACAACTGCTGGGCCTGGAAACTCGCCGACCAGTACCGCAGCAACGACGACGGCGAACCCGGCGGTACCGCGGGACGGCCGATTCTGGCCGCCATCGAGGCCCAAGGCTTTGATCAGGTCGCCGTGCTGGTGATTCGCTGGTACGGCGGCATACAACTGGGCACCGGTGGCCTCGCCCGTGCCTACGGCGGCGGCGCGAACAAATGCCTGCAAAATGCCGAGCGCATCGAGCTGATCAGCCGCGTGCCACTGAGCTGCGCCTGCGGCTTTTCCGAGCTGAACCTGGTCAAACTGCGGGTCGCCGAACTGGGCGGGCTGGTGGTGGAGGAAACCTTCACCGCCAATGGCGTGGAGCTGCAGCTGGCACTGGGCGAGGCGGCTATCGACACGCTGCAAACCCAACTTGCCGACCTGAGCCGTGGGCGCATCCTGCTGGCGCGCTGAAACTGCCCACATCTACTGTGCACCTGCCTGTGGATAACCTGAGCACATCCGCCTGTAACCCTTCTGTCATAAGGGCTTACGGGCGCCGGTCATTTTTTGATCAGTCTCCACGGGGACCATCTGCGCGATGCCCCACGCCCCCTCAAACAGTAACGTTACCCACAACACCGCCGTCGCCCCCTGCATCAGCGCGTAGAGCTGCCAGGTCGCGAACAGTGCGCGGCCGGCCGCGTCATAGAGGCCAAACTGGCGCTGCGGGTCGCGAATTCGCAGCACCGCCCATACGCACACAATCGAGCCGAGCAAATTGGCCATCAGCACATGCGCCGGTGCAAAAGCCGGCAGCGTCCCCGGCAGGTTCAAACCCTGCAGCACGCTGTGCACAAACACAAAGCTCCACGGGGTGACAAACGCCGCGGTCACGATCAAGTCGTACCAGGCGCTGGCGCGCACCAGTGTTCGGTATTGGGCAGCGGTCCACATATCGGCAAGCTCCTTGAATTAAGAAGCCAGCAGGCTAAAGCCTGGAGTATGCTCCAGGGTCAAGCCCTTTCGAGCCCGCCCTATGCGTATCGGCGAACTAGCCCAGGCCAGCCAGGTCAGCCGCGACACCCTGCGTTTCTACGAGCAGCGCGGGTTGATCGCAGCACAACGCAGCGCCAACGGTTACCGCGACTACCCGCCAGACATGGTGCAACTGGTGCTCTACATCAAGACCGCGCAACGCCTGGGCTTCAGCCTGGGCGAGATCGGCAGCAGCGTCGCCGCCCTGTGGCAGGCGCCCGACCCCGACAGCGCTGTCACGCAATTGCTGCAAGACAAGCTCAACCTGATCGAAACCCGTATCAGCGAACTAGGCCACCTGCGCCAGGAGTTGCAGCAAAGGCTGGGGCAACGTTGTCCACTGAATCCGTGAACCTCCATTCCAAAGGAAGCCTTTCATGTCTACGCCAAAAACCGCACTGATCATCGGCGCCTCGCGCGGGCTGGGCCTTGGCCTGGTCAAGCAATTGCTTCAGGACGGCTGGGATGTGACCGCCACCGTGCGCGATCCGAACAAGGCCGATGCGCTCAAAGCCGCAGGCCCGGTACACGTCGAAAAGCTGGACATGGATGATCAGCAAGCCGTGATCGCCCTGAGCCAGCGCCTCAAGGACCGCACCTTCGACCTGCTGTTCGTCAACGCCGGCGTCAAAGGCCCCGCCAATCAAGAGCCTGGCCACGCCACCCTGGCGGAAGTCGGCCAGCTGTTCTTCACCAACGCCGTGGCGCCGATCAACTTGGCCCAGCGTTTTGTCGGGAAGATTCGCAAAGACAGCGGCGTGCTGGCCTTCATGAGCTCAGTGCTCGGCAGCGTGACCATTCCCGACGGTGCGGACCTGGCGCTGTACAAGGCCAGCAAGGCTGCACTCAACTCCATGACCAACAGCTTTATCACCCAACTCGGCGACCAAAAGCTCACCGTGCTGTCGCTGCACCCGGGCTGGGTGAAGACGGATATGGGCGGTGAAAACGCGCTCATTGATGTCGACACCAGCGTGCGCGGCCTGATCGATCAGGTAAATGCCTACACGGGCAAGGGCGGCCATCACTTCGTGGACTACAAAGGCGACACCATCGCCTGGTAATACCACGGATCAAAATGTGGGA